>DASQIV010000229.1:0-4733 GCA_035631415.1 Pseudoneobacillus sp.
AAATGGTCTCATAGCACCAGTAAAGCTAATTTGAACATCTGTTCCTTCTAAAGCTTTTAGGGCATCCATCATATATTTTGCACTAAAGGAAATTTTCAATTCTTCTCCCTCAATCGTTTGGCTCTGAACCTCTTCTACTACCTTTCCAATTTCTGGAGTATTTGAAGATACTTCTATAATTCCATCTTCTAGAGTGGCAAATTTAACAACGTTATTTCTACCATCTCTTGCTAGTAACGAAGCACGATCTATTGCCTGTAAAAATTCTTTTGTATTTAATACAATATCTGTTTTACTTTCAGTTGGAATTAAGCGGGTTGTATCCGGATAATTTCCTTCCAGCAATCTTGAATAAAATAATAAATGCTTTGCTTTAAAGAGTACTTGATTTTCAGTGATAACAATTTCCACAAAATCATTGTGATCGTCAAGAATTTTACTTAATTCATTTAAACTTTTACCAGGAATAACAACATTGTAGTGTTCTTGGTTTTCCGTATCGATTTTCGCTTTACGGAATGCTAGGCGATGACTATCTGTTGCAATACAGGTTAATTCACCTTGTTCAACCTTCCAGTTTACACCTGTCAAGATTGGGCGTGTTTCTGACGTGGACACTGCAAACACAGTTTGGCGAACCATTGCTTTTAATAAATCAGTCGGTACTCTGAAAACATTTTCTTCTGATAACTGTGGAAGTAATGGATATTCGTCAGCATCTAATCCATTTAGGTGAAATTCAGATTTTCCTGATCGAATAACCGTTTCTAATTGATTCTCTACTTCAATTTCAACTGTGTCAGTTGGTAGTTTTTTAACGATTTCGCTAAAAAATCTTGCTTGTAACACGATGGAACCTGGTTGTTTAATTTCTACAATTTCATCCCCAGCATCTTCTCTTGGAATAAAAGATTCAATAGAGATATCTGAATCACTCCCAGTTAATGTTACTCCCTCATTGGTAGCGACCATTTTAATTCCTGTCAAAATTGGGATGGTTGTTCTTGTTGATACAGCCTTCATAACGTCTTGTACACTTTCTACGAGACGATCACGTTGGATGATAAATTTCATTTTTAATCCTCCTTTAGGAATATTCTAAGAGTCCTTTACATATATTAATATGTTTTAAAAAAATAGTAGAAGTACTAGTAGGGCCTGTTAGTATGTGGATAACCTATTAAACTGAAAGGAAACACAGTCTATCCACATGTGGACAGACTGTGTGTAAGTAATAGCAAGTTATACACAATAATTTTAAACTTTTAACATATCTTTTATTTCTTTTAATTGTTTTTCAAGTTGTGAATCGGTTTGAAGCAACTTAGAAATTTTTTCATGAGCATGAATGACGGTTGTATGGTCTCTTCCACCAAACTCTTCTCCAATTTTAGGCAAAGAGTAATCCGTTAACTCTCTTGATAGAAACATAGCTATTTGACGTGGAAAAGCAACGGATTTTGTCCGTTTTTTAGCTTTAAAGTCTTCAAGTTTAATATTATAGGTTTGGCCAACTACTTTTTGAATATCGAGGATCGTAATGATCTTTGGTTTAGAACTTGGAATAATATCTTTTAAAGCTTCAGCAGCTAAATCAGCATTTATATCTTTATTAATCAGTGAAGAATAGGCCACTACACGAATTAATGCCCCTTCTAACTCTCTGATATTCGTATCAATTTGATTCGCAATATATAACATGACTTCGTTTGGTATATCTAAACCTTCTGCTTTTGCCTTTTTTCGAAGGATGGCAATTCTTGTTTCTAAATCTGGTGGAGTTATATCGGTAATTAAACCCCATTCGAAACGAGAGCGTAACCGATCTTCCAACGTAGGAATTTCTCTTGGAGGGCGGTCACTTGAGATAATGATTTGCTTACTTTCTTCATGAAGAGTATTAAAAGTATGGAAAAACTCCTCTTGTGTCGACTCTTTTCCTGCCAAAAATTGAATATCATCAATGAGTAAGACGTCTACATTACGATATTTGTTGCGGAATTCAATCGCTTTATTATCGCGAATGGAATTAATAAATTCATTTGTAAACTTCTCTGAAGATAAATAGACAACTTTAGCGGAAGGGTTATGATCCAAGACATAATGGCCAATAGCATGCATTAAATGGGTTTTTCCCAGACCTACTCCTCCATAGATAAATAGGGGATTATAAGCCTTTGCTGGTGCCTCAGCTACTGCTAAAGATGCAGCGTGTGCAAAGCGATTCCCAGATCCTATAACAAACGTATCAAATAAATATTTAGGATTTAATATGTTTTGAGGATACTCAATCAGCTCTTCCTCTTTTTTTGACTGCTTCTGAGGCGGTGGAAAGTCAAGTTCTTCCTCTTTTTGATTTTGCGGAATGATAAATTTAATTGTAAGCTCTTCACCCGTTATCTCAGCTAAAATACTTGAGATTAAGTGAGAGTATCTTTCTTCGAGCCAATCACGTGCAAATTCATTTGGGGCGGTTATTACTAACAAATCGCCTTGAAGGGAATGAGCCTTTGTTGACTTTAGCCAAGTATCAAAGCTCGGTTTGCTGATCTTCTTTTCAATCGTACTTAAAGCAGCATTCCAAAGATCCGCAATATTTTTCAAACAATCTCCCTCCCTTTTTAATGAATTTTTTTCTATCTGATAAGGTTATACAACTTGTACAACCTGTGATTTATAAATATTCATCTCGGTTTATGTGTGGAAAAACATATAATAAGGATAAAAGTTGGATTTTCGACAATATCCACCACTTGTGGACAAAGTTTTACATAGGTTTAGGATAACCTGTCCACATCTTATCCACAGTTTGTGGATAAGATAAAACTGAGAATGTATTTATCCAGAGTGAAAACACAATAATAATATCAAATAAAGTGAAGAGGTGCAATGCTTTTTCTTGTTTTATCCACAAGTTACTTTTTCTATGGATAAAAATTGTCCACAGGCTCTGTTTTTGTGAAAAACCTGTCAATAAGGATTGTGGATAATGAAATTCCTGTCGAAAATTATCCACAAACACCGAAAAGCGGAGCCGACTGCCCTGTCCCGACTGCAAATGTTCTCGAACCGAAAGAAGTCGGATCTTTGACTTCGTCGGTTTGAGGTTATTTGACAAGAGGGGCAAGGAGGTGGAGCTAGACAACCAAGAAAAGTGGAGACTGCTCGCCAAGACCCGACAAGCAAATGTTCTAACAGGTTATTTGACCAAGGAAAAAGTGAATTATCTTTTTTCCTCGAGGGTCTAGCAGTCGGAACTGGACTGGACAATCCAAAAAGTGGAGCAGGCAGCATTTTATTGATGGTGTTTGCAGCTGGAAAATAATTTTGTTCGTTTAGTAAGTAAAATCATCCTCAATAAAGAGGTAAGTTTCAATATGATAAACAGTTTTAGTGTAAACATGAGTAGTTTTGTCTTTCATGATCTTTTTTGAGCGTGTATAAATGAATACTCCGATTAATAGGCTTTCCAATAAAATGTAGGGATAACCAAGGCATGTTTTCGTAATTATTAATGATATGGATGCTATTCTCTTATTATTAAATTAAGTAAGTTTGATGAGAACATGAGCGGGAATTGTTGGAATTCAAATAGAATCCTTGGAGAATAGTTGACAATCTTGGGGGTAGGTTTATATAATAGGAAAGACTGTCTGAACAGCAATTCCTCAGGGAGGTGTCATATATGAAAAGAACATATCAACCAAATAAGCGTAAACATAGCAAAGTTCACGGTTTCCGTAGTCGTATGAGCAGTGCAAACGGACGTAAAGTTCTAGCTCGCCGTCGTCAAAAGGGAAGAAAAGTATTATCTGCTTAGGCCACTGAAATGTCTCAGTGGTCTTTTTTTCTAATATTTATAAAATTTTTAAAAGTCTTTATGGTCGTTAGTTCTAAGCAAAAGGCTTTTGGTAACACTATTTATAGTGGCTTTTTACTCCAAGGTCCCCCATATAGAATTGCAGGTGTATACATATGAAAAAGACTTTTCGAATAAAAAAGAATGCAGAATTTCAAGAGGTTTTCAAAAAAGGGAAATCAGTAGCAAATCGTCAATTTGTTGTTTATTGCTTAAGAAGAAGTAATCAAGATAACTACAGAGTGGGACTTTCCGTTAGTAAAAAAATCGGAAATGCTGTTAAGAGAAATCAAATTAAACGATATTTGAGACAAACCTTCTTGGAGATTTCTAGTCAATTACATAAGGATGTAGAATTAATTGTTATTGCTAGAAAACCTGCTGCTACAATGAGTTTTGCAGAAATTAAAAGCAGCATGATTCATGTTTTAAAAATTGCAAAGGTTTTAGAAAAGAAACCAGTCGACTAATCTGAACTTTGTATCGACAAAAGAACAGCATATTGTCGGAAGATAATCTATTGCATGGTTATATTTTTGCTTTTTATTCGAGGTACTTATTGGTAAAATATTGTTATGTCATTTAGATCTATTTTTAAAATTAAAAATATAAAGGACAAGTTATGTGTCTTTTATTTTTGATAAATCTAAAAGGAGGAAAAAAGGTTTGAAAAAGAGAATATTTCTTGTAATGGGTTTTATCTCGATAATGCTCTTTTTATCGGGTTGTACGCAAGTAAAACAACCTATTACAGCTGAAAGTACGGGTTTTTGGAATGAATACATTGTATACCCATTATCGTGGTTTATTGTTAAAGTAGCTGAGGTTCTCGGAGGAAGTTTCGGATTATCGATTATATTAGTAACGATTATTG
>DASQIV010000230.1:0-5712 GCA_035631415.1 Pseudoneobacillus sp.
TGACCTTTGTGGGTCAGACTCTTCTTTTACGTTCATCATTATTTTAAGTTTTCAGGATTGAGTCCTTCTAATTCCGGGATGACAAAACGCCCGTCTTTACGGATTAAAACATCGTCAAAGTAAATTTCTCCCCCACCGTAGTCTGGACGTTGGATATTGACCATATCCCAGTGGATATTGGAGTTGTTTCCATTTGGCGCTACATCATAGCATTGACCTGGAGTAAAGTGAAAACTACCATCGATTTTTTCATCAAATAAAATGTCTTGCATTGGATGAGTAATAAACGGATTCACTCCAATGGCGAACTCTCCAATATAACGTGCACCTTCATCTGTATCAAAAATTTTGTTAATACGGTCTGTATCATTTGAAGTTGCTTCGACGATTTTTCCATCTTTAAACGTGAGCTTTACATTTTCAAACGTGAAGCCTTGGTACGGTGATGGTGTATTATAGGTAATCACTCCATTTACTGAATTGCGTACTGGAGCGGTATATACCTCACCGTCTGGAATATTGAGTTGTCCAGCACATTTGATTGCTGGAATATCCTTTATGGAAAAACTTAAATCAGTACCGGGTCCTGTAATACGTACCTTATCTGTACGGTTCATTAACTCTACAAGTGGATCCATCGCTTTGTCCATTTTCCCATAGTCTAAATTACATACATTAAAATAAAAATCTTCAAAGCCTTCCGTACTCATTTTAGCTAACTGAGCCATTGATGAGGTTGGATAGCGAAGGACAACCCATTTCGTTTTTGGTACACGAATAGAACTGTGTACTTTTTTACCAATGGTACGACCATGAATTTTCATTTTATCATCTGGGACATCTGCGTGCTCATTAATGTTGTTACCAGAACGTAGGCCTATATAGGCATCCATCTGACTCATTACATTCGCTTCGAATTCTGCCATCATATTGTATTGTTCATCCTGGGCTCCAAGTAAAAGCGCTCGGTCTACTTGATGATCTTTTAACAGAACAAATGGATATCCACCTGCCGCATATGCTTCTTTCACCAAAGCTGTAACGAGTTCTCGTTGTAGTCCAAAGTTCTCAATAAGAACCTTTTCTCCTTTTTGTAGACGTACTGAATAATTAATTAAGTTTTTTGCTAACTTTTCTATCCGCGCATCTTTCATTTTATAGCCTCCAAATGTATGTATATTAAAGGTACGACTCTATTTTACCCGAAAAGGGAATAATTGTTGAGAACAAAGAATGACTCTTTTTGTCTCAACTGTTAAAATATACTATGAAATAGTAAACAAAGGAAAATAATCATCCTTAATTGTAAGCGAAAAAACGGTTATCGTAATGATATTTCTCTTACACGTGTTTATGAAAAAATCATTCGGGTAAAAAATTACTAACTACGGAGGTGGACAAGTTTATGATTATTTCGTTGAGTGTAGCACTAATCGCAGTCGCATTTTTGGTATTAGTCATTTTCTTAGTAAAAACATTGAAAGCATTGCAAGGGACATTAGAGAATGTCTCCAATACTCTTACTGGCCTGGAAAAACAGCTAGATGGAGTAACAAAGGAAACGGCGCAACTACTGCATAAAACCAATACACTTGCAGACGATCTACAAACAAAGGTTGAAAGTTTAAATACGGTCGTTGTGGCAGTCAAGGATGTAGGGACTACGGTTAATAAATTTAATCAGTCTTTAAAAAGTGTAGCTTCAAGCTTTGATAAACAGGTAGAACAAAATAAAGATAAAATCTCGCAAGTGGTTCAGTGGAGCAATGTGTTCCTAGAATTAAAGGAAAAGTGGAACTCTAGAAAGCAAGGGAAAAAAGAAGATTTGTCTCATACATTCGATGAAGATAAAAGGGGAATCGAACTAAAAAGGCTACGCTCGCATTAATCATAGTAAAGGAGGAGAAGAATGTGGCTAATCATGAAAAACGATCTGACACCCTAAACGAAAGAAGAAACGAAGATAGCAGCACGAGCTCAAAGGATTTTATTATTGGAGCTATTTTAGGAGGCGTGGTTGGGGCTGCAGCAGCTCTGTTTCTAGCCCCTAAAACAGGCAAAGATTTTCGAGGTTCACTAAATGATCAGGCAGCCATTTGGAAGAACAAGAGTGAACAAATGCGTGAGGTGGCCAAAGATAAGGGGAGCAATCTTGTATCTATCGCAAAAGAAAAAACTTCAACCTTAACTAAAGCCCTCAATAGTACTGATGAGTTAACGTATAAAGTTAGTAAAATTGGCGTAAAAGATGGACAAAATAGTAAAATAGAAACGAACATGACACTTGAAGATGAGATTCATAAAAAGCTTCAGGATGCTGCTAAAGCTCTTGAAGAAGAGGAACAAAAAATAAAATCTTAAATCATATGGGTTTCTAAATGGGATTTATATTTGTTTAAATTAGGAGGAAAGAAAAAATGAAACAAATTAATAATGAAACTCAACTTACAGAGGCAATAAACAGTGCTGACCTAGTGTTTGTTCTAAAGCACAGTACTACTTGTCCGATTAGTCAAGCAGCTTACGAAGAATACGAACAATTTGCAAATAATCATTCTGATGTTGCTTGCTTCTTTTTAACAGTTCAGGACGCAAAACCTCTTTCAAACTTTATTGCAGAGCAATATCATATAAAACATGAATCTCCACAAGCGATAGTGTTTAAAAATAAAGATGTTAATTGGCATGCTTCCCATTGGAAAATCACCAATTCTGCATTAAGTACTGTTTTAAAGGAAAATAATTAAAAGAAAAAAAGCTAGTGAAAAGGTTCTGTTAAAGAATCGATTCAACTAGCTTTTTTTATTTGTTTAACTTTGTAATGAAGGCCAAACAATTTTTAATTCATCACCAGGTGTCAGTTCATCGTAAAAGGTTGTTTCTTCTCCATTTTTTAAGAGGAGATATGAGCCGTTATGGTTAGTGGGTCGATCAAATTCGACGAATTGGAATAAGTCCTGAAAAATAAACGGTTGAATATTTTTTTGTTCAACAGAAATTTCATTTCTATCCTCTAATAATTCATTTTCGGAAAGGATAACACCATTTCGAGTAACATTTAACAAAGTCTTTTTTAAGATTATAGGCTCTTCATTAAATTTTACGGGAATACTATATTCAAATGGATAATTTTTTAATTCTGCAAGCTTTCGAACCGTCAATTTTTCTTTCGAGTCAATTAATATTTCATCTAAATGTTCAAAGCTACTTTCAATATTTGTTTTGAAGCCATTACGATAAAGAACACCTGACAGCTGTGGGAAGAAAGTTTCTTTTCCATTAATATTTAACTGGATGGGTCTAAGTTGTAACAATAGGTGCTCTTTATTGATGGAATATAAAAGATCTTCAATGGTCTCTGGCATTTTCCAATCAATGACATCCCTGTCTGCTACTTCTTGATCGAACGAGCCTGTTTTTTCGTTGCAAATAATGTTTGCTTCAATCTGAAAAACTTCTCCATTAACAACTACCTGCTTTTTAGGTATTTCATCAATTAGGTCTTTTAT
Source organism: Pseudoneobacillus sp. (assembly GCA_035631415.1). Taxonomy (GTDB): domain Bacteria; phylum Bacillota; class Bacilli; order Bacillales; family Cytobacillaceae; genus Pseudoneobacillus. The sequence goes on from DASQIV010000230.1 coordinate 3,510, forward strand.
GGTAACGGTTGTAATGGCACCATCTGTTCCTTTTTCAACTTTAAGGATATCTCCGTTATGGACAAGATCATCTAAAGAACATGGCTTTCCATTGAGTTCTAGAGAGGGGGATTGGCCAAATTGCCCTGGTATGGTAATCATTGTTCCGTTTATTTTTACCATTTTTGCTAATCCAGGTTTGCCATAAAGCTTGCTCATTTTAATGCCAGATGCTAGTAAGCAATCTCCAACCGTTAGACTTTTCACTTCAAATAAACGTATCGGTTGTTCGTTTACATATATCGTTTTATATTGGACAGGTGCTTGATAGGCTGCAATGGCAATACCTATTGGAGTCACTAATTCAGGCCCATTGTCAATCGATGCTGAAATCGATAGGGAGGAAATGGCATCTGTTCCTCTAATGGCTACTCGATTTTCAGGAAGTTGTAATTTGGCCGCAATCCTCTTAGGAAGTTCAGGAGTCTGACTTCCCCCACCAACAAGCATGACAGCTTTAGGTGGTTTTTGATTATTTAATCGTAAAATTTCATCACAAATAGATGCAGCTAATCGATCGATGGAGGATGAAATTTGTTTGATTACTTCTGCTTTTGTTACTTCTGTTTCAAACCCTAATATATCTTTAATGACTACTACATCCTTAGAATAAAGCTCTCTTTTGGCACTTTCAGCTAGAGGAAAATCAAGCAAAAACTGATCACTAACAGCCTCTGTAATTTCATCTCCAGCAACTGGAACCATTCCATAAGCAATGACGGTTCCCATGTCAGTAATCGCAATATCCGATGTTCCGGCGCCGATATCGACAAGTGCAACATTTAAGCGTCTCATTGACGATGGAACCAAAACATTAATGGCAGCAATTGGTTCGAGCGTTAAAGCTTCCATTTCAAGCCCTGAACGATGTAGGGCAGATATGAGAGATTCAACCACTACTTTAGGCAAGAAGGTGGATATAACCTCAACAGAAGCTTCTTGGCCAGTTTGGTCAATCAAATTTCCGATTTCTTCTCCATCAAGTCGATAATAAAGTACTGAATATCCGACACAATAATAATAATGATTCGTATTGGAATCTTGTTTACTTGCAACAGTTGCTTGAGCCTCTTGAACTGCACTTAACTCTAAGTGCAGAATATCTTGTTTTTGCATCATAGGCTTGGATTGAATGTTAATGCTATAACTCGCTCTTTCTGTTTTTAAAGCACGACCAGCAGCTGCTACACAAACCTTGGTTAAAGGACCATGCTGTTCTTCTAGAATTTCTTTGATTTCTGTAATGACTTTGGATACGGCAATAACATCGTGGATTTGACCATCTAACATAGCCCGTTCTGTATGCTCTTTTACAAGTACATCTAAAACTTGGAATTGTCCTTCTTGTTCTTCAAGAATAATTCCAACAACAGATCGTGTTCCGATATCTAGTGCAAATACCTTCTTTTTATTTTGCAAAATAATGCACCCACTTTGATTAATGAACATAGATTGCTTTAATACTTAAAAGCGTTTAATTAATAAAGAAAAAAAGAGTGACAAAGGAAAGGTAATCTATTATAATAAACTCTAATTAAAAGAAAGGTGTCAGCCAACTTCATTAAACAATATTTGGATTCGACATCTTTATACAAAATGTATCATATTTTTCTTACTTGATAAAGAAGATTAAGACCTTTATAATTTAGAGTTTTTCCTTTATCATGTTAAGTTTAAACTAGAAAGGACGGGATTATAGTGAGCAAAGAAGTTGAATTGGATCAGCTTCGTGGAAGAGTAGATGAGTTAAATTTAGAGCTATTAAAGCTAATAAATGAGAGAGCGCTACTTGTTCAAGAAATTGGGCGTGTAAAGGAATCTCAAGGCGTCTACCGATACGATCCTGTTCGTGAAAGAAAAATGTTAGATTTAATTAAACAAAATAATGATGGACCATTTGAAAATTCTACAATAGATCATATTTTTAAAGAGATATTTAAAGCAGGATTAGACTTGCAAAAAGATGACCACAGTAAAGCGTTACTTGTATCACGTAAGAAAAAGGCAGAAGATACTATCGTTAATGTTAAAGGTGAGTTGATTGGAAATGGATTACCTCATTTTGTTTTCGGACCTTGTGCGGTAGAATCTTATGAACAAACTGCGACAGTAGCAAAAGCAGTAAGAGAAAAAGGCTTAAGATTACTTCGTGGTGGTGCTTTCA
>DASQIV010000231.1:0-2286 GCA_035631415.1 Pseudoneobacillus sp.
ATACTCGTTAAACAAGTCGCAGAGGGAGGTTTCATAAGCTTTATGGGTACTCATAAAGTTTATAAACCTCCCTCTATTTTGTTTAAAAAATATTTAGGATTTTAAAAATGAAGTACTGAATCAAGGTTAAAAAAGCAAGGAACGAAAAGTTATAGAGACTAAATTTGATTAAATATTTTTTGCCTTCCTCTGGGTTTGCCTGAATAAATAGTTTATACGAGATTACACTGGCCAAAGAAGCGATTATCGTTCCGAGTCCTCCAATATTCACACCCAATAACAAAGGTTTCCAATCGGTCGTGAAGGAGGATAGAAGGATAGATGCAGGGACATTGCTAATAAATTGGCTTAAGAAGATCGAACTGAAATAGACGGAAGTCGAGTTAGTCAAGCTTGCACTAGCAAGTGTTTGCACGGCGTTTGAATTGGATATATTCCCGATAAATATAAAGAAACAAATAAAGGTGATGAGTAGTAAATAATCAATCTTCATCAATAAATTTCTATTTAGAATAAGTACAGTAACCAAAGTGATGATAACCGCAATTTCAACGTTGATTACACCAAAGATGGATGCAATGATGATCGCAAGAACAAGTCCCCAAATCGTTGCCTGTTTTCGATCGTGGATTGAAATTGGTTCCATCGCTACCTTCAAGTCTTGTTTCGGAAGTCTATGAATAAAAAAATAAAGAGAGCTGAACCCAATGACGGCCATGAAAAAAACGGTTGTAAAAAAGGCAATCGGTGTAATTCCATAAAAAGAATAGATAAATAAATTTTGCGGATTACCCATTGGCGTTAGACTGCTTCCAATATTTGCTGCAATCGTTTGCAGGATAATCGTCTCCATGGTAGGCAACTTTGTCTTTTTACCGATAACAAGAGTTAAGGGTACAAAAGTAAGTAGTGCTACATCGTTCGTTACGAACATGGAGCTAAAAAAACATAACAATATGAGAATGGTTAAAACAAGTTTACTATTTTGACATTTATTTAAAAGGCTAATGGCGAATTTGTCTAATATTTGAAGCTCTTCAAAAGCCTTAATGGCAATCATAAGATTAAATAAACTGACCAAAACATGAACATTAATATACTCCAGTTTTGGTAGGTGAATAAAGCAACTTGCGATTGCTAATAGAAGGGAGATGGTAAACACCATGTCTTTTTTTAAAATAGCAAATTTAAATTTCACTCTTGTTTTATTTTGGATTAATACAGTTTCTTTCACAATACACCACCTGCAATTATAGCTCTCTTTAAATCTTCGTTTGATAGTAACGATATGATTCTATCATGTTCCATTGCAGGATGAATATAAAAACGACGGTTCTCTTGCAACATTTTTGTTGCAAGAGAACCGTCTTTATGGGTTAAGAGCGTTGAATCGGATTAGCTGAGAGTGAGAAGCTTTTGATCATTTTTTGTAAGTTTTTGTGTCCTTCTCTTAATTTAATCGTCTCTTCTAGGATTTTTTGAAATCCTTCTAAATCTCGATCTGATGCATTTAGGAGGGATTTTGGTATATTTTCGACAATTTGTTGCATGGTTAATTCTGCCAAAATGATGACCACCTTTCAACTTTTGTATATCAATCTTATTTCGTATTAATGATGTAAAATAAGTTGACTAGATCTGTTGTTCATTTAATATAGTCTTTTCGTAATGGTCGTAGAACACCTTAAATAGTCTTTCATCTCCTCCTCGATCAGGATGGAGAGATTTAAGCAATTTTTTAAACTCTTTCTTTAGTAATTCTTTGTCTGCAGACTCATCAATACCTAATAATGAGTAAAAAGCTTTGGGATTTGGGGTGTTAAGAGAATATTCTGCTTGTAGCATTTTTCTTAATGACCGAACTTTTGCTTGTTCAATTCGAACAACGGCTTCTAATTCTTCTATTTTCTCCATTAAAAGCTGATTTTCATAGAATGTCTTTTCCCATTGTTGAAAATCAACTCCGAATTGTTTACTTTTACTCTCAATCTTCTTTTTTAAAATAAATAATGCCAAATCTCCAGGTTGAATCGAAAAGTCAATCTTATATTGATTTATCCTTGTAGCTCTTATTTTCCCATCCAGAATCCAACGTATGACTAGTTGTTCACTATCAGTGATACCTTCGCTATTAAGTAGTTTCGTAACTTCCTTAACATTTAACATATTTGATCAACTCGTTATTTATTACTATTGTCTAGCTTGTTCCTTACTAATTTCAATGTATCATATATATCTCTTTTTACTTTTACAAGTTTATTTAATTTTGATGTCAACTTTAACTAA
>DASQIV010000232.1:0-3971 GCA_035631415.1 Pseudoneobacillus sp.
GGAATTATTTAAAGGATTCCTGAATGAAATAGAGGAAATGGGTTTAACAAAAGAAATGTTAGGGACATTTGCTCCTTTAATGGCCGACCATATGGCCAGAGAGGAGTGCTACTACATGACAAAATTGGCACAATCAACGGAACTTCCTGAACCTGATTGTGATCCTACAAAACCACGCCTGCAGGAATAAGAAAGTATAGCAAGGGAAAAATATTTCCGAATCACTAAAAAAGGAGTGTTTCGGATGACAAAAAGAAATCTTAAGACAAAGTCTGGATTACAAAGCGCTAAAAGTCTAACCAGTCAAGAATTTGCAGGAGAAATTCGTCCACAAAATAAAAAGGCCGAAAAGCAAAAACCGAATACTTAATACAAGGAAGCCAGGGCAAAATAGGATTGCTCTGGTTTTTTATTTTGAAAAAATGAACGGAGGTTTATTGTTGCCAATTTGTACTTTTGAAAATCGTCAATTATATTTTGAGGATAAAGGGAAAGGAACACCTATTCTATTTATTCATCCACCAGGAATGGGAAGAAAAGTCTTTTTCTATCAATACTTGTTAACGGAAGAATATCGAATCATTTTACCTGATTTAAGTGGACATGGAGATTCTAAGGGGAGGCAAGACCATTTTTCCATACGAGGTTATGCCGAAGAAGTAAGTGCCATCTTAGATTTTCTTAATATTGAAAAAGCAGTCATTTGTGGTTATTCATCAGGGGGAATTGTCGCACAGGAATTTGCTACACTCTATCCAAATCGTCTTTTAGGAATGATTTTATCTGGTGGTTTTCCTGAGATTAAGTCCACCTTATTAAAATATGAACATTTAGCAGGAATGTTTTTGTTACGAAAGTATCCAAAGGTTTTAATGAAAATCATAGCAGGAAGTCATACTGAAAATAAAGAATTAAAGCAAGTATTAATCGATCACATGGAAAAGGCTGATTTAAATATATGGTATCAATTTTATCATGAGTCATTGAACTATTCATGTTTAAGTCAGTTAGAAAAATGGAATTTTCCCTTATTATTAATTTACGGATCAAATGATTTTATTAATAAACATATTCGGAACTATCCGAGCGGAAAATTTCAAGCTGAATTTATTGCAAATGCTTTTCACCAACTGCCAATGAAAACTTGGAAGTCATTTAATCACATTGTCCATCATTTTATAGTAAAACTAAAATCGCATTGAATAGAATTCAATGCGATTTTCCTTCGGCATTTGGTCTTATCGCTTTAAAGATAACAAAAGCAGCGATAATACTTAAAGCACTTAGTAGAATAAATAATGCTTTTTCATTATTTTTCATCATTAAGGCAATAACTGGGGGTCCAGCAGCAACTCCAATAAACCGCATGGAGCTATAAATGGAAGTAATCGTCCCTCTTTCTTCTTTTTCAATACCCTCAGTAATCAATGCATCTAGACAAGGTAATCCAGCACCAATTCCTATACCACTTATAAGAAACATAGTTATTAAATACCACAGATTATCAGATACCATTAGTAAAGCGCTTGATGCAGCTAACAATAAGATTCCGATTAATGTAATCCATTTCATCAATACTTTATTTTTCTTTATCACCTTACCCGTTATATACGAAGATAAACAAAGGGCACCTAGGGGCATAGCCAAAAATAATCCCTTTTTTACATCATGAATATCATAGACATTTTCGAATGTATCAGATAAATAAAAGAGAATCCCGAACAAAACAAACATTAAGGCTGCACCTACAAAAAAGATAGCGTATAACCAACGTCCTTTTTCTGTAAAGGTCTTTTTTACATTTATAAAGAACTCTTTAAAGGGAACTTTCTTCGTATCATTTTTAGGACATTTCACTAAAAAAATCATGAGTAAAATTGAAATTACGCAAAATACAGGAATAGAGAAAAACGGAAGAAACCAAAGAAACCCTGCTAAAAAAGCACCTAAAATAGGGCTCAATACTTTTCCTAATGTATTGGAAGTCTCAATTAACCCTAAGGTACTACTTACATCTTCATCATTTTTAAACATATCACCTACCAATGGCATAACAATTGGAGCAGCTCCGGCAGCACCAACACCTTGGAGTGCCCTTCCAATTAAGATTAACCAGTAGGCATCGTCCATTTTCCAAGAAGCAAATCCTGAAACAAGTCCTCCAATACCAGCTATGAGTAAACTTGGAATGATCACTTTTTTTCTTCCAAGGTGGTCGGATATATATCCTGCAACGGGTATAAGAAGAATGGCCACAATTGAATACACCGTAATGATCATACTGGATTGAAATGAGGAAATATTAAGTTTTTTTTCCATAGTGGTAAGAACAGGAATTAGCATCGAATTACCTAAAGTCATTATAAGTGGGATAGATGAAAGTGAGATAATCGCCCATTTCTGCTTTGCCACTTCACCACTTTTGGAAGATGCTTTTTCATTCTTACACATATTCAATTGTTCAGTATGTTCCATTATTTTTATTACCGCCTTTATAATGTAATGCTGACATTGCTAATATTATTTGCAATCTTATTGTAAAAAACCTTTTGACTAATTGGTAATTTTTCCTTTATGTTATAATGGTTCAAATGAAAAATTAGTGAGGGATAAAAATAAAAATGCAAATACATAAACTTGCTGTAGGTGGAATAAAAACTTATGAGTGGAAAAATAAAGTCGAATCTTCAGCTATTGGAAAACAAGAGGTAGAAGAGGTTTACCTAGGCATAAATGGATTTCAAGGAGACACAGTTGCTAATCCAAGTTTCCATGGGGGACCGGATAGAGCAGTTTGTTTGTATCCATTAGAACATTATCAGTTATGGGAATCTGAATTTGGTGTAAGCATACCATCACCTGGTTTTGGGGAAAATATCTCTATTCTAGGAATGAAAGAAGATCAAGTTTTTATTGGAGATACCTTCCAAATTGGAGAGGCTATTATCCAAGTATCCCAAGGAAGGATTCCTTGTTCAACTATTTCAAAATTTAACCAAATTGATGGATTATTAAAGAGGGTCGTAGAGACAGGATATACCGGTTATTTTTTTCGAGTCATAAAGGAAGGAATGATTCAAAATAATTCAAGTGTGACTCTTGTCAATCGAAATGAACATGAGGTTTCTATTTTATTTGCGAATCAAATTTATTTTCATGATCGATCAAATAAGGAAGCCATTGAAAAAATCTTGAAGGTAGACGAACTTGCAACCGTCTGGCGTCAACTTCTTTCAGATTTATTAACAAAATAGAATTTTAAAAATTTTCAAAATTACTACTTGACTTTTTTGCTTTACCGTATTAATATAAAAATCAACTTAATCTTCTCCGGCGTTGACGAAGAGTAGTAACGATTATAGAAACTTAAGAGAGCTGATGGTTGGTGCGAATCAGTGTGAACATAATCGCGAATGGACTTCTGAGCCTCCAAACCGAACTATAATTTAGCAGTAGGCTTTGGCGAGTAGTCTCCTCGTTATAAGAGACGGGTATTCAATTATTTGGATACTGTCAAAGCGAGCTGTTAATCAGCTAATAAAGGTGGCACCACGGGTCTCTCGTCCTTTTTTAAGACGAGAGGCCCTTTTTGTATTTATCTAATCAATTAAATAGTCAAATCGTTGAGTAAGAAGAGTAAATAATGATGAAAGTCACAGAGAGTCAGACATTGGTGAGAGTCTGGTACAGGAATTATTATCGAATGGACTTACGAGAGGCATCTTGAACTTACAGTAGGGATGCACGGAACTCCACCGTTAAAAGGATAGGATATCGGAATGATATAAGTCATTTGCATGTTATGTTAGAAAAAACATGTTAAAAATTTCTCATTATCTTCCCGTATTTGAAAGTGGGATTAATCGAATTAATCCAATCGAGGTGGCACCGCGGTAATTTAAGCATCGTCCTCTATTTGCACTATTTTTGTGCAGATAGGGGACTTTTTTTATTTTCTTTAAAACAGTAGT
>DASQIV010000233.1:0-5944 GCA_035631415.1 Pseudoneobacillus sp.
AAAAAATTACAACAAGCCAGTTTTTAAAAAGCTTGGTGAAAGCTATTAAGGTTGTTCCAAAACGGACAACCTTTTTCATATTTGCCTTTTTCATTCTAATCATTAAGTATAAAATATGGCCAAATTAAGAAACTATGGATGTATGATTATTTAATGAGGTGATATTTATGGATGTTACTCGTGTAAAACAGATATTATCTTCATCAGCAGATATCGAGGTAAAATACAATGGAACTTCTGTATGGATTGATCAGCTTAATGAGGACGGTCGAACAGCAACGGTTCACCTAAGAGGCCCATTAGAGGAGCGTTCTACTGTAGAAATTGGAGAATTAGTTGAGGGATAAAAAATAAGACGTGCTAAAAAATAGCACGTCTTTTCCATTTATAAGACAAATTTATCAATAGTAAGTACTAATTCTGCAATCTCTGGCTTACTTACTTGATGATTAGCTCCTACCATTTCCCCTTTATGTCTCAGGTCATCTGTAATTAAAGATGAAAAAATGATAACCGGCAGCTTCTTCAAAATTGGATGAGCTTTTATTCTTTTTGTAAGGTGAAGCCCATCCATTTGTGGCATTTCTACATCCGTTATCACCAATTGAATTTCTTCTGATATGTCCTTCCCCGCTTCTGCAAGGCTTTCAAGATAAAGAAAGGCATCTTTGCCATTTTCAAAGAATTCTACTTGGTCAAATCCAGCCTCAGAAAGCGTATCAAATAATAGTTTTCTAAGAAGAGGCGAGTCTTCAGCAACAAGTAGGCGTTTAGTAGAACGCTCTCTTTTACCTAGCTTTTTAACCTGTTGCACATTTATTCCCGAATCAGGATTGATATCAACAACTATTTTCTCAAAGTCTAGTAAGAGAACCATTTCTCCTCTTAATTTTACAACCCCTATTACTTGGCTATTTTGTCCTTGATACATTTCAGAAGGCTTTTCAATTTCCTGCCATGATATACGGTGAATTTGTGTAACTGAATGTACATGGAAAACAATTTTTTGCTTATTAAATTCTGCCACAATATATTTATCATCTTGAGGAGCTTCAGATGGTGGTAACCCTAGTGAAGAGGCAACATTGATAACCGGTAGAACTTCTCCTCTTAATTCAATGATCCCTTCCACTGTTGGATGTGCATGAGGAATAAAAGTAACTGGAATTGGGTGAATAATCTCTTTCACTTTAATAACATTTATTCCAAACTTATTTTTCCCTATACAAAATTCCACAATTTCAAGTTCATTAGTGCCACTTTCTAATAAAATCCCTTTATTGTTTTCCATAACTACCTGCGTCCTTCCTATTTCAACATCCGTTGCTTCTTTTACTATACCACGAAAGTCCTAATTTTTAGATAGGGATTTTATGAAACTTGGATCGCGTTTTTTATTTGGTTTTGATGATGAAGATCATGTCCAATAAAGTCCTCAAAATATTCTTGTACTGTTAATGAATGATTTGCAATCGAAAAGCTAATATTCAAATGTTCTTCATTAAACTGATTAATAAAATGAAAATATTTCTGCCTTTCTTCCATAATGTCATGAATTAACTGTTCTTTTGTAATTCCACTATGAGCATACTCTCTCGCGAAATCATTGACTTGTTGAAAGTCTGGATATCCTTCTTGTTTGACACCTTCCTGAAAAAAAGGAAACCTTTCATTTAAAGAATGTTTATCCCATGATAATAGGTGAGAAATAATAGCAGCAGGCGACCATTTACCCGTGCCAATTGGGGCAAACCATTTTTCATCATCCAAATTAGTAAGAGATTGTAACCATTTTTGATAATTTAAATAATGTTCTTTAATATCATTTAAATTCATTTTTGTTGCCTCCTTTATTCTATCTATAAAGAAATATTCCATTAATGTATGAATATTTCCTCTTAACTATAAAAAAACACTACCCAAAAGTAGTGTCTTTTTCTTATTTTTTTAAAACTAGTGTACCTGCAATAAGATCATGAAGTGATTGTTTCTTTTCTGTGAATGCTGCAATGATGTAGCCTATCATAAAAATGGACGGTAAAAAAGCCATAGCTAAATATCTGCCGAACGCTCTCCAAAAAGAAATTCGATGACCATTTAAATCTGTAACAACTAAACCAAGTAACTTTTTCCCTACTGTTCCTTGCCATTTCGAGGCATGCATTCCTGCATAATATAGTATTGTAAGGATAAAGCTGATAATAATCGAAAGTAAGTACGCACCTAAAAATTGAAGGACTTGTTGATCAGTCATTTCATTTTCCATGTATGCTGGATCCAGTAATGCATCAAATCCACTAGACGCTCCTAATACGCTTATCATGACAATCACCATAATAATGGATATAGGGATTCCTACAATAATACTGTCTAATAAACTGGCGACAAAACGGATCCAAAAGCCTGCATATTCTCTTTTTTTCTCGGGTTGTTGTGTTTCAAACGATTCCATTTAAATCCTCCTCAAAACTTGGATATTTCCCCCATTATATCATCATGCTTTCACTTGCTGGAAGTCGATTAGCCATGATTTTAGCTCCTTACTTCCATTTTGCATATTAATAAATGAAATTTTCACTTTAAACTGTTAAAATAGGAATATTATACAATGCGGAAGGATGAATGTAGATAGTGGAACATTTAATTAATCCAAAAGTAAAAGATATAGAAATTTCGGGAATCCGCAAATTTTTCAATCTTGTTTCTAGTACGAAGGATATGATTTCCCTTACAATTGGGCAACCTGACTTCCCTACACCCAATCATGTCAAAGAAGCAGGAAAAAAAGCCATTGATGAAGATTTTACTACATATACTCACAATGCAGGAATGATAGAGCTAAGAGAAGCTGCTACTCAATTTGTAAAGAGGAAATATGGTTTACATTATAATCCTGAATCAGAAGTAATCGTTACAACTGGTGCCAGTGAAGCCATTGATATTTCTTTTCGTACCATTTTAACAGAAGATGTAGAGGTTATTTTACCTGGTCCGGTCTATCCAGGCTATGACCCGATTATTCGATTATGTGGAGCAACACCTGTTTATGCAGATATTCGCCCACACAAATTTAAATTTACTGCTGAAGTGATCAAGCCCTACTTAACCGATAAAACAAGATGTATTGTACTGCCTTATCCATCTAATCCAACAGGTGTTAGTCTTACAAAAGAGGAACTAGAAGAAATAGCCACATTAATAAAAGGACGAAACATTTTTATCCTTGCTGATGAGATTTACAGTGAACTTATTTATCAGCAAGAACATACGTCGATTGCAACGTTCCTTAGAGAACAAACGATAGTGATTAATGGATTATCAAAGTCCCATTCCATGACAGGATGGAGAATTGGTCTTTTGTTTGCTCCAGAGAATATCGCAAAACATATACTAAAGGTTCACCAATATAATGTTACTTGCGCTACAACCATTTCACAAGCAGCTGCATTAGAGGCTCTTACAAACGGAATAGATGATGCAATCCCGATGAAAGATGAATACGAAAAAAGACGTGATTTTGTTTATAATCGACTCGTAAATATGGGATTTGAAGTTATTAAGCCAGACGGTGCTTTTTACTTTTTTGTTAAAATACCTAATACAAAGGTTAATTCTTTGGAATATTGTCTATCTCTCGTTGATAAAGCAAAGGTAGCAGTGGTACCAGGTAGTGCATTTTCTAAATTGGGTGAAGGATACTTTCGATTATCCTATGCATACTCCATGGATACCCTTTCTGAAGCATTGAACCGAATAGAGAAATTTCTAAAATAAAAAATACAAAAAAATGCCCTTACTTTGAGGGCATTTTTTCATTTGCATCTATCCTTTAAATTTACCATTGTTCTTTGATGCTTTTTCCTTTTTCGCCTTATCCTTATGAATTTGGTTTGCCGCAGCACTTCCAAATTCATGAGCAAATTCTTGATTTAGTGCTGCTGAGTCAAAACCTTTCTTGTTCTTCTGATCAGCATCATTTTTCTTTGTTCTCTTAGCCATCATAATACCTCCCTTTCCTTACAAGATTATTATGAAAAGGGGGATATCTTTTTATTCATTTCTTTCACTTTGCCAATATTTATATAAAGCTTGTGTACCACTATTTTCCTCGCCCTTTTCTGCAAGTTGATCATACAAACTCTTTGCAAGTGATAATCCGGGCACATTCATTTCAAGTCGCTCAGCTTCTTCCAGAGCTATTTTCATATCTTTAATAAAGTGTTTTATATAAAAACCAGGTGAAAAATTCCCTTGTAAAATCCTTGGTGCCAGGTTTGATAAAGACCAGCTTCCAGCAGCTCCCGATGAGATTGTTTGAAGTACTTTTTCCGGGTTTAATCCTGCTTTTTCCGCATATACAATCGCTTCACAAACACCAATCATATTAGAAGCAATCGCGATTTGATTACACATTTTTGTGTGTTGTCCTGCACCCGCTTCACCTTGATAAACAATATTTGTTCCTAGTATATCAAATAGTGGCAGCATGGCTTTAAAGGCTAATTCATCGCCCCCAACCATAATAGCTAGCTTTCCTTCTCTTGCCCCAATATCTCCACCGGATACAGGTGCATCAAGAGCGAATGAACCAACTTTTTTAGCTTCAGCATGAATTTTTTTAGCTAAGGTTGGTGTTGAAGTGGTCATGTCAATAAGGTATGTATTTTCAGAACTATTCGCAATGAGACCAGCTTCACCTAAGTAAACTTCCTCAACATCGGTGGGATACCCAACCATAGTAATGATGATATTAGATACTTTGGCGACTTCCAAAGGAGTATCTAACCATTTAGCGCCTAGTTCGATCAATTCTAACGCTTTTTCTTTTGATCTAGTTGAGACTACTAAGGAATATCCAGCATTCATTAGATTTTTGGCCATACTTTTCCCCATTACACCTAACCCAATAAAACCAATTACCGACTCTCTTTGGTCTAACACATTCTCCACCTCATTTAATAAATTCTACACATTTATTGTAGCATGAAGGTTAAAAAAGGACAGTCTTCAAACCTTCTGAAGGAACCTTACCTTCATAATAAACAAAAAAAAGACCAAGTTTCAACGAAACCTAGTCTCTTTCTCTCTCACAATTTTACGCACATCGATAGCTTTCCCTATTTTGAATAATTATAAACAAAAGGATAGTGATTATTTTTATATAGATTTAACCATACCACCATCAACAAGAAACGCACTTCCAGTCATATAAGCATTTGCGTCAGATGATAAGAAAACCACAACTTTTGCGAACTCTTCAGGAGTACCATATCTTTTTAACGGTATATTATTCTTTGCCTCTCCTTCAACCTCTTCAAGAGTTAAACCAAATTTTTGTGCATTAACTTCATCAAGATGCTTTACTCTCTCCGTATTAATTCTTCCTGGTGCCACCGTGTTAATAAGAATATTGTAAGGTGCTAGTTCTTGTGAAAGAGTTTTGGCTAATCCCACGATGCCAGTTCTAAAAGTATTAGATAATATTAACCCAGGTATCGGCTCTTTTATAGATGTAGAAGCTATATTAATAATTTTTCCCCCATTTGATTTTAAGTAAGGTAAAGCAGCCCTAATCATTCGAATATAAGATAATAAATTTAATTCGAATGATTTGTACCACTGCTCATCTGTGATGGATTCAAAATTACCCGCTGGAGGACCACCAGCATTATTAATAAGTATATCAATAGTACCGAACTCTTTTACTGTCTCTTCGATTAGTTCTGTTATTTCTCCTGATTTTGTTATGTCCGTTTTCTTAAAACACACTTTTCCATTCGCATTTTTTTGCAACAGTGACGAAACCGTTTTTAGTTTTTCTTCATCCCTACCACTTATCATCACATTTGCACCTTCAGCTAAAAACATTTCCGCTATCGCTTGTCCAAGACCTTGACTTGATGCAGCTACTAATACCGATTTTCCCTTTAAGTTAAATTCCAAC
>DASQIV010000234.1:0-4255 GCA_035631415.1 Pseudoneobacillus sp.
ACATGTAAATTCCCCCTAGTTTTTTCTTCCTATATTTTGAGTAATTCGGTCTAATACAATAGCAATAATAACGATAGATAAACCAGCTTCAAAACCTATTCCTGTTTTGATTTGAGTGACTGCTCGATAGACTTCTGTTCCTAAGCCTGGAGCTCCTACCATGGATGCGATAACAACCATTGATAAAGCCAACATGATGCTTTGATTAATACCAGCCATTATCGTAGGCATCGCCAAAGGAAGTTGCACTTTTAACAATCGTTGGCCTGTAGTGGAGCCGAATGCCTCAGATGCTTCAATAATATCTGCTGGGACTTGTTGGATCCCTAATATAGTTAAACGAATGGTTGGAGGCATGGAAAAGATAACGGATGCAACTACGCCGGGGACAACTCCAATATTAAAGAAGAAAATAGCAGGTATCAAATAGACGAAAGCAGGCATCGTTTGCATAAAGTCTAAAATAGGAGTGACGATTTGCTTGACCATTTTCTTTTGTGAAGCCCAAATACCTACTGGGATTCCAACAAGAATAGAGATAAATACTGCAGTAAGAACGAGAGCCAACGTTTCAATCATTTCTTCCCAATAACCGAGATTATAAATTAATAAAAGACCTATTACAGTAAAAATAGTCAAACGCCATTTACTAACCTTCCACGCTATCAGTCCTATGAATAAAATAAGCAATAAAGAAGGAATAAGAGTTAATAATGCAACAAGTCCTTCTACAAAACCTTCTAAAACCGTTGTGATGGATTCAAAAAACCAATCAAAATTTAAAGTTAACCATTCAACTAACCTATCTATATAGTCTGCTAAAGGCAGCTTTGGAATGAGCTCATTCATTTGATCACCACCTTGGGATTAGTTGTCTGAACATGTTCAGTTTCTGGATCTACGTTGATATGTTTTTCATTTCCGGCAAGGGCTCCAATAACTGCCCCTTTAATTAATATCCCTTTCAATCGCTGTTGATTATCAATAACTGCAACAGGTACATTAGCTTCGGACACCTTATCAAATAGATCTGTAAGTAATGTATCAGGACTTACAGTAGTTATTTCGGTAGTGATAATTTGATGAAGAGAGTGATTGTTTTCCACTGCTTTAGAGGCATTTGTGGCTGATACTACTCCTAATAATTTTTGTTGCTTGTCTACAACATAAATTGAGGATATCCCTAGTTCTCTCATCATTTGAAGGGCTACACGAGGTCCTTTTTCTATCTGTACGGTACCTGCCCGTTTCATTACATGATGAGCCGTTAATACTTTAGATAAGTCTACATCTTCTACGAATCTCTCAACATATTGATTTGAAGGATTCATTAATATCTCTTCAGGTGTACCAATTTGAACAATATTTCCATCCTTCATTAAAGCAATACGGTCTCCAATTCGAAGGGCTTCATCTAAATCATGTGTAATAAAAACAATAGTTTTTTCAACTGAAGATTGTAATTCTAATAATTCATCCTGCATATCTTTGCGGATTAGTGGATCAAGGGCGCTAAATGCTTCATCCATTAGTAATACGTCAGGGTCGTTTGCAAGTGCTCTAGCAAGTCCAACCCGTTGTTGCATACCACCACTTAATTGATCTGGATACTGATATTCATATCCTTTTAATCCAACAAGATGTAGAGCTTCAATAGCTCTATTTTGTCGCTCTTCTTTCGTCACTCCTTGAATTTCTAATCCATATTCGGTATTTTCAAGAACGGTATAGTGAGGAAATAAGGCGAATTTTTGAAAAACCATACTAATTTTTTTGCGTCTAATTTGACGAAGAGCTTCTTTACTCATCGAAACAACATCCTGGTTATCGATAAGCACTTTTCCTGAGGTTGGATCGATTAATCGATT
Organism: Pseudoneobacillus sp.; assembly: GCA_035631415.1. Classification (GTDB taxonomy): domain Bacteria; phylum Bacillota; class Bacilli; order Bacillales; family Cytobacillaceae; genus Pseudoneobacillus. The sequence goes on from DASQIV010000234.1 coordinate 1,869, forward strand.
TAACATTCGAACCAGGGTGGATTTTCCACTCCCTGAAAGCCCCATAATGACAAATATCTCTCCAGTAAAAACTTCAAAATTTGCTTGATTTACCCCAACAGTACATCCTGTATTTTTTAGAATTTCAGACTTTGATTGCCCGTTTTTAAGCTGAAGTAATGCTTGTTTCGTGTTTTTGCCGAATATCTTAGTGATACCCTCGACTTTGATTTTTACATTATTACTGTTCTCCATTTTTTCACCCCTTTTTTGTGATAATCTTACTGCGACCATTTAATTATAGGTAAGATTTCCACTTTGACACAATCAGCATATACAGTCATATCTGACTGTATTGTACGAACAGATTTAACTGTACGATATTTATATAGGAGATACGTACAATTCCTCCATAATCCTCCAATTTCCTTTACAAAGGATGATTTTTTTATTTAATTTTTGTATGATAGGCTTATGTTTAGATGAAATTACAGGGAAGTGAAAGTATGGAAGAACAAAACAAGTTAGAAAACGCAAGATTGCGTGTTATAGATTCCATTGCTCAAAATATGAATCTTTATGGAATTACTCCATCTGTCGGAAGATTATATGGACTTTTATTTTTCAATGAAGAACCAATGAGCTTAGATACAATGAAAGATGAGCTAGGGATGAGTAAGACAAGTATGAGTACTTCTGTTCGCCAATTACAAGAGCTTAACATGGTCGAAAAAATTTGGAAAAAGGGTAGTCGAAAAGATTTATATCAATCAGTTGATGATTGGTATCAAAGCTTTAATGATTATTTTTCTATTACTTGGCGCAAAGGAGTTTCATTAAATATTGCTTCTATTAATAAATCCTTGGAAGACGTGAGAGAATTAATCCAAGACTCTGAAACACCTAGTGATATTAAGATAATGGCAGAAAATGATCGGGATAGATTTTTGTATGCTCTTGAATATTACGATTGGTTAAATCGCTTAATTGATACATTTGAATCAAAGGATATATATCATTTTGTACCGAAACAACAAAAAGACACTCGTTAATGGAGTGTCTTTTTGTTAGCATTTTCATTATCAATAGAAGAAGTCTGTGGTACTTCTACGATTTCTTTTAATTCTCCAATATCTCCTTTTGCATTTATTATCTCGAACAACTGGTTCAAGCCCTCGCTTGTTTCGATATCCTCGTTTTTCATAGTAACCTCCATTAGATTGAAAAGTTTGTAGTCATAGGGTTCACTAAAAATAAACTCAATATGTGCGTGTCGGCTTTTATAAGGCTTTCTCCTTGTCGTTTATTACAACATTCATATTTGAATTAGGTTTTGGTTTTTTCGAGTAATAGCTATGAAGAATCATCCCGATAATGATAATGCTTAGTCCAATCAAGGCTATTCCACTAGGTAAAGGATTTGAAAAAAGGAGAATTTCCCCTATCATAACAAATAATACTTGTGTTGATTGAGTTGCTTCAACAGAAGCCAATTTATCTTGATGCTCTCTAACACGATCGGTTGCAATGAAAAATAAGGTTGTAGCAATTACTCCAGAGCTGATCGCGACAATAAAGGTTTGGTATATCTGATCGGAAGGAGGCGGACCGGCTTTTATAAAACCTAAAATACTAATAACGACCCAAAAGGGTAGGGAGGCTAATGTCATTCCAAATACTCTTTGAAACGTATCTAATCTTCCTCCACAAACCTCCATCATCTTACGATTGCCTAATGGATAAGCAAATGCAGCAATCACAACGGGTAACACCCCAATGATTAGTTCCAAAAAAGATAAAGTATTGGATTTTTCAAATTGAATGACCGCAACTCCAAGTAAAATAAGTAATGAAATAGAGAGAGATTTAAACGGTATCTTGCTTCTAACACGAATAAGACCATTTTTAGTTTGAATCTTTTCGTAAAATAGTGGACTTAATAATGTTCCTGCAACAATCGTTAATTGCCATGTTCCTGCCACTAACCATCCAGGTCCATAGGCTGCAGCATATGTAATGGGAGCATAAAATAAAACAAATCCCATAAAACTCCAGATTAACCATTGTATAGGTTGTTTTAACATTTCCTTTAGTACTTGTTTTAAATTTTTTCTTATAAGTACAATGATTAGTAATAAAGGAAACATAAAGATAAATCTTAAGGAGGAACTCCATAACCAACTTCCACCCGAGAGTTCCATAGAACGGTTTAAAATAAAAGTTACAGCAAAGAAGATTGAGGCAAAAATACCAATTAGTATTTCTTTCATAAGCACTCCTTTCCATTTCTAATATTCAAAGTATAATATAGGTAATTATAGTATACTTTGGTATTCCCTGTTTAAATAGTAATTACTTTTTAATAAGAAGCTATCGTCATAAAAAACAGTTTTAAAAGTAAATGTGTG
>DASQIV010000235.1:0-12799 GCA_035631415.1 Pseudoneobacillus sp.
ACTTTTCCAAAATCGAATTCATATGCTCCTCCAATTGACATCCCATGAACATTTACACCTTTCCAGCTTAATAGAGTGGCAAGCTCATGAATCGCAATTACGAGTGAATTATTTTTTTTCGCTAACTCAACAGTGTCTCCGACGTGATCATTATGTCCATGGGTTAAAATAATTACATCAGGATTTACTTCATCCACCTTTAAATCAGTTAAGCTATTTCCTGTGATAAAAGGGTCAATTAATATCACCATTCCATTTGTCTCTATCATCACAACTGAATGACCATGATAAGATAATTTCATCGATTTTCCTCCTCTATAATTGCTTTTGACTAATTTCCACAGCAATTCATCATTTCCTTCTTTTAAATTTTTATACTTCTATATTAGTTACTTAAAACGTTTTACTTTTTATCTTTTCCTTGCTACTCTCGAAGTAGTTAAGTTTTTATTTTTGCGAGGGGGATTTTAGGATGAATGAAAGAATTAAAAAGATTTCAAGTTGGATGAAAGATTCCAATATCCAGCTTTGCTTTATTACTAACCCTGATAATGTGTTTTATTTAAGTGGATTTTTAAGCGAGCCACATGAAAGGTTACTAGGTGTAGCCATATTTCAAGAGGAAGAACCTTTCTTAATATGTCCTGGAATGGAGAAGGAAGATGCTAAGAGGGCAGGTTGGACTGGCGAAATCATTGGTCACAGTGACATCGACCGCCCATGGGAGCTTATTCAAAAAGCAGTTGCTAAGAGAATTAGCTCCATCGAAAAAGTTGCCATTGAAAAAGAACATATGAATGTGGAACGATATGAAGCGATTACAAATCTTTTTCCACAAGCTTCATTTGTTCCAGCTGAAGAAAAAGTTCGCACACTTCGACTTGTTAAAGATGAACAAGAAATCAAAAAAATCCGTGAAGCCTGTGCACTAGCAGACTATGCCGTTGAAATTGGTGTACAAGAAATTAAAGAAGGTAAAACGGAGTTAGATGTTTTAGCTGCAATTGAATATGCACTTAAGAAAAAAGGCGTTAATGAAATGTCATTCGCTACTATGGTATTAACAGGAGCTAATGCAGCTTCACCACACGGCACGCCAGGACTAACTAAAATTCAAAAAGGTGACTTAGTTTTATTTGACCTAGGTGTAGTAGTAGATGGATATTGCTCAGATATAACAAGAACGGTTGCATACGGGGAAATTAATGATAAACAGCGCGAAATCTATGAAACTGTACTTAAAGGACAATTAGCCGCATTAGAAGCTAGTAAACCAGGAAAAACTTGTGCTGAAGTTGATTTAGCGGCGAGAAACATAATTAGAGATGCTGGGTATGGAGAATACTTCCCACACCGTTTAGGGCATGGATTAGGTATCAGTGTTCATGAATTCCCATCATTAACAGAAACAAACTCACTGAAATTGGAAGAGGGAATGGTATTCACAATCGAGCCTGGCATCTATGTCCCAAATGTAGCCGGAGTGCGAATTGAAGACGATGTTTTTGTCACAAAAGACGGAATAGAGATTTTAACAAAGTTTCCTAAAGAATTAGTAACTATATAATAAAGAGGTAGCCAGTGGATGGTCGACATGAACCTTTATATCGACCTCTTTCACTCTTTTTGGCTCTTTTATAGCGAACCTTCTCTCTTAATCTATAGATGATAGGAATGCCCAATAACAACTTCATTTTTTACAATTTATAATAGAAAATCCGAGGAGCACATGCCCCTCGGATTTTTAGATATTAATGTAGATTTAATAACTCTCTAGCACCCTTATACTCAAGACTTTGATCTTTCGCAACTGCTTCATACGTTACATATCCATCTAAAGTATTAATCCCTTTAAGGATAGCTTCGTTATCAAGAGAAGCCTGCTTGTAGCCTTTGTTCGCAATTTGAACAGCATATGGTACGGTAACATTTGTTAATGCGATAGTTGACGTACGTGGCACTGCACCAGGCATATTAGCAACAGCATAATGTACAACACCATGCTTCGTGTAAGTAGGGTTATCATGTGTTGTAATACGGTCTGTTGTTTCAAAAATTCCACCTTGGTCAATCGCAATATCCACTACTACTGAACCTGGCTTCATTGACTTGATCATTTCTTCTGTTACTAGCTTTGGAGCTTTTGCACCTGGAATTAATACAGCACCAATGACTAAGTCTGATTCTTTTACAGCCTCAGCAATGTTATAAGGGTTGGACATTAGTGTTGTCACATCTGCTCCAAAAAGATCGTCCAATTGACGAAGGCGATCAGGATTTAGGTCAAGCATTGTTACCTTTGCTCCTAAACCAATTGCCATTTTAGCAGCATTTGTTCCAGCAACTCCACCACCGATAATAGTTACAGTTCCACGTTGAACTCCTGGTACACCTGATAATAGGATTCCTTGTCCACCATGAACTTTTTCTAAAAATTGTGCACCAATTTGTGCTGACATTCTTCCAGCAACTTCACTCATTGGTGTTAATAACGGTAGAGCTCCATTTGCAGTTTGCACAGTTTCATACGCAATACCAACAACTTTATTATCTACTAACGCCTTTGTTAATTCTGGTTCTGGAGCAAGATGTAAATATGTAAATAGGATTAATCCTTCACGGAAATATGTATATTCACTTGGAAGTGGTTCTTTTACCTTCATAACCATTTCCATTCCCCAAGCTTCTGCAGCCGTATCTACAATTTTTCCACCAGCGTTGAAATAATCTTCATCCGTAAATCCTGACCCTAACCCTGCACCAGTCTCAACATAAACCTCATGACCAAACTTTGTAAGGTTTACAACACCAGCTGGTGTCATAGCTACACGGTTTTCATTATTTTTAATTTCTTTAGGTACCCCAATACGCATGATGTATACCTCCTAAAATCTTATTAGTTTTCACAATTTAACTAAGCCGATATTAATATACCACCTTTAGTAGGATAGAATAAAGAAATATTTTCTAATCCCATTGAAAACACTTACATTTTATCAAACTTCCTATTAAAAAAATAGTAAAATTAACTGTTTTATGACAAATCCATAGAGAATATCCACTTCACTTGAATGTTGAAAAATAGACATTAAAAAAAGGCTGATGTTAGTCAGCCTTTTTTGTTTATAGCTCAGTTGAACCTTCTGTTTGAGAATCAGTTTGTTCTTGCTCTCCGATTACCCCGCTATTATAAGAGTTCATGATTTGTTCCGAAACTTGATTTATACCGTCCTCGTCATAGTAAAAAGAATTATGTTCCTTCGGGTCTCGTTTTTCCATAAATTTTCACCCTTTCGTCAATTTCATCCTTTTTATATTTCATCATTTCGCTACAGATTATTCCTTCCAATATTTTGTATAATGAAAGTGTAGAAAGTATCTATTCATTTGATTACTTTTTAATATAACCATTGAGGGAGGGGAAACAGATGGGATTAACTTATAAAAATATTCTTGTTGCGGTGGATGGTTCAAAAGAAGCAGAATGGGCTTTCAAAAAAGCAATTGAGATTGCTAAAAGGAATCATGCAAAACTTATGTTGGCTCATATTATTGACACAAGAACATTTGCTACGGTTGAAGCATATGACAGGACAATTGCCGAAAGAGCAAACCAATTTGCTGAAGAGCTTATGGAACGGTATAAAGCACTCGCCCATGCTGAGGGAATAACAGATGTAAATTACGAAATCGATTATGGTTCCCCAAAAATAAAAATCCCAAAAGATATAGCTAAACGATTCAACAGTGACTTGATTATTTGCGGTGCTACAGGTTTAAATATGGTAGAACGCTTATTTATTGGAAGTGTCTCTGAAAATATTACAAGGCATGCGCCTTGTGATGTTCTAATTGTCCGCACAGAGAAGGATTCATAATTCATATTTAAAGGCTTGGGAGAGATATTCCAAGCTTTTTTGTTTGTGTTTATATACCAGTTGTTTAAAGGAATGTAGTAAAATAAATGCAGAACCTTATTGGAGGTAAATAGATAATGGATTTTTTTCGCTTTGATAATAGATTAGGAATTCTTATTCCTCATTTAGTAGATGATTGGGATCATTATAGTAGTGAAACAAGAGAAATGGTTCTTTTTCAGTGGGAAAAAATCAGAGGGGCAATCCCAGACCGGATTACTGATTTAGAAAAGGAAATCAATAAAAAACAAAGTGCTCTTTCGGAAGAAAGTGACTTTAAAAAGTCTTGTCATTTAAATAGTGAGATTGCCGACCTGGCCTCCATCATAAACGATTTATGGCTTTGGTACCGTACAAATCAAGATATTACCGGCAAAGCACATTTATAAGATTTATCATCAAAAGAGCATCCATCAAGATGCTCTTTCGTCTTTATTTTAAATGATTAATTCCCATGTCTCTCCGATTAAATCATGTCCAAAACTATGATGTTTTTCTTCGTGAACTAGTTTAAAACCTGTTTTTTCATATATGTGACGTGCTTCCTTTAATACGCTATTGGTCCATAACTTTATTTTTTCATAACCCGCATCTTTGGAAAAATGAATACATTCTTCCACAAGCCTTGTACCTAATCCTAACCCTCGTGCCTTTGGATCAACTAAAAGTAGACGTAATTTGGCAATCTTATCGCTTTCCTCAACGATAAAAATCGATCCAACTACTTCACCATTCATCTCTGCAATCCAACAACGTTCTTTTTTAGGATTAAATTGAGTAATAAATTCTGCAACGATTTTAGAAACTAGCCCTTCAAAATGTTCATTCCAGCCATATTCTTCGGCATATAAGGCACCATGTTTATGTACAACCAATCCCATATCTCCAGGTTTCGGTAAACGTAATTGATAAGCATCCGACATTTTATCCCCTCCTGTTAATGATCTTGTCTCTCTATAGATATCATACATTTTTTAAAATTATGTAGTAAAATTTGTTTTCTTAAATAGATGAAATCCCTCACCAAGTGAGGGATTCTAATTTAAGCTACTTTAATTGCTTTCCCAAATGGAACCCTAGGTAAGAAATCATCCGGAACTAACCAAAACATTTCATAATCCACCTTTTCCAATTCCTCTGAGATAAATCCAGTTACATCTGTGATATAAAACAATGTGTCTATGTTTTCCTCTTTTGCCCACTCAAGCACCAAAGTATATGAAGATTTCCCATGTGTATAGTATTTAATCGTATCACTTTTTACAGGAGCGATACTTCTAATTTTAAAATCTGCCTGAACTAATATAGTACCAGGCATGACCTGTTCAAACAGTTTTACTATGTTATTAATAAGAATGGTTGGGACTTCATTACTGGAAGTGTCCACAGCTAAAGCAATCTTTTTTCCTTGACGTTGCTGAAGCATGGAAAGAAGCGTTTTATGCCATCTCATATGACCAACTCCTTTGTTAAAATGAGCGAGCCATATTATTTTGAGTTTTATTGTACTCGTTTATGTTTGGATATTAGCGGCAAAAAATTTTCATTATTATATATCCTTTTTCAATTCCTTTACCACGTGGCCAAGCTCTGGAAGAATTAATTTATTCATCGCTAATTTAACTGCCCCTGTGGAACCAGGTGTTGAAAACACAGCTTTATCTTGAATCACTCCTGCAACAGCTCGCGAAAGAATGGCAGCTGATCCGATATCCTCTTGGTAACTTAAAAGCCTAAACAACTCTCCAAATCCGTTTATTTCTTTGTCAAAAAGTTGTTTTACTGTTTCAATCGTTACATCTCTTTTGGCAATTCCCGTTCCGCCATTTGTTAAGATAACGTCAATCCCCGCATCCCGACAGCCAGTTAATACCGCTTCTTTAATCGATTCTGCTTCATCTTTTACAATTTTATAATCAACAACTTTGTGGCCAGCAGCCTCTAATAGTTCTTTCATTAACTGGCCACTTTTATCCGTATCTGTATCTCTTGTGTCACTAACCGTAATTATTTTACAACGCACATTTGATATAGCCGTTTTTTTATGTTCCTGCAGACTCATTTTTCATTCTCCATTTAATAAATTACTTTGTTCTTTTTCTAGTAAATAGCGCATTTGATAATAATGCTGAGCAAAATCAGTTACATTTCTTGTAAAGTAATAATTAGATCCTGCCCCGATCGCCATACTTATAAGAGGAATTCCTTGCAAAAACTTTCTTCTAAATGCTAATATCGCCAAAACTTTAAGAATTTGTTTTAACGGTTGTTCAATCCAAGATACATCTGTTAGCTTCTCATTTCCTTCAAAGAAATAATCTTGTGAATCATTCAATTCATTTTTAAGTTCCTGCCAACCTGCCATTTGTAATCGAGGTGGTAATGATGCTATATGAAACACCTTTAAGGAAGTCATCATTTCAAATGGGGTATTTACCTCAAATCCTGATGACATGGCAATCAATTGTACAGCACGAAGATTGATCACCACCATCGCTGGGAGATCAGAACCTAAAAGAATAGCGCCTCCTGTCCCTGAAAGTCCACCCTGAGCAAAGGAATAAAAACGATGTCTTGATACTTGCTGCTGTACAATATATTTAATCTTATCAATTTCTAAATTTCTTAAGTCTGAAATGCTTTCAATCTGAGGGTCGAACATTTGACCTGCAGACAGAATGCGATCTTTAGCATCCATTTGAAATTGAGTCCCTTGTATTAATGCATGTAGGTGGAATAACCACCCATCCATCAAGGCAAAAAAACGAGCTTGGATATCATCAGGAAGTAGTAAAAATGTCTTTTCTATGTATTTTTCGTATGTTAATTCAAAGTCGTTTGGTTGATAACTTAATAATTTATTTTCCCATTCGATTAGTTCATCATAAACCTTTTGATCCCGTTCGCTCCATGCCATGATTAACCACCTTCCTAGGATTTCATTTTTCTCCTAGTATAGCATAATATTCCATTTTGTTTTAATGAAGAAAATTTACCGTAGAATGTAAAAAGACAAAGGTTCAAAAACCTTTGTCTAAAAAAATTAATGAGATAAACGAACCACATCACGAGCAATCATGACTTCTTCATTTGTAGGGATGACCATAACTTTAACTGGAGAATGAGGATAGTTGATAAATCTTTCATCTCCACGTACTTTATTTAATGCAGGATCCCAATAAACGCCCATAAATTCTAAGCCCTTTAAGACTCTTGCACGGATGACATCACTATTTTCACCGATTCCAGCCGTAAAGATAATTGCGTCCACGCCGAACATTCTAGCTGCATAAGAACCAATATATTTATGAATACGATTAGCAAATACTTCAAGTGCTAATTCAGCACGTGGATTTCCTTGCGAAGCAAGTTGTTCAATATCTCTTAAATCACTTGAAAGACCGGATACACCTAACATGCCACTCTTTTTATTTAATACATCTAAAACTTCATCAGCTGACAAACCGGTTTTTTCCATGATATATGGGATTAACGCTGGGTCAATATTTCCAGAACGTGTTCCCATAGTTACACCTGCTAATGGTGTAAAGCCCATAGAGGTATCAATAGACTTTCCGCCTTCGATTGCAGCAATACTTGCACCATTACCTAAATGACAAGAAAGAAGTCTAAGTTGCTCTAATGGTCTTCCTAACAGTTCAGCTGCACGTTGTGAAACATATTTATGTGAAGTACCATGGAAACCATATTTACGAATACCATACTTTTCGTAGTAATCATAAGGTAAGCTATACAAGAAAGAGCTCTCTGGCATTGTTTGATGAAAGGCTGTATCAAATACAGCAATTGCAGGTACAGACGGAAGAACACTTTGGAAAGATCTAATACCAGTGACATTAGCAGGATTATGAAGTGGCGCTAATTCAGATAAGTTCTCAATTTGGGCTAATACTTCCTCTGTTATTAAAACAGAGTCCGTGAAAATCTCTCCTCCGTGAACCACACGATGTCCAATTCCATCAATTTCATCAAGAGATTTAATGATTCCTAAATTGGTAAGTTTATCTAATAGCATTCTAACTGCTACATCATGGTTTGGAATATCTAATGTTTCTTTTATTTTTTCACCGTTAACAGAAATGGTAAAAATGGAATCAACTAAACCAATACGTTCAACAATTCCATTTGTAATTACATCTTCACTCGGCATTTCAAATAACTGGAATTTCAAAGAAGAACTGCCAGCATTGATTGCAATAACTTTTGCCATTTGACTTTCGCTCCTTTATGTTTAACGCTAATAAACGACCATAGCTATTTGTATTGTTTCTCCGTTTCTAACTCCCAATTCAACATTTAAACACTGTATCCTTAACAATTCAATCTATTCTTCTTATAATAACGCTTACACTCAAAATATAATTATATTCTGATACTCTGTATTTTAAGAATAGTGTAATAAATAAGAAAACAGACCTTCATCTAAGGTCTGTTTTCTTATTTATTATTGTTTATTTTCTTCAATCCAAGTTTGGATTTGAGATAAGATTTTATCCATCGCCTGAATACTTGATAGACTTGGTAAATTAACCAAGAGAGCTTCTTTTGGTACTTGAATGTTTTCGCCTTTTTTCTGAAGTATTAAGATACTCTTTGCAGAACTTTTGTTTTGAAACATATTTAATGGCAATTGCATTAAGCCTTGGATAATCACTTTTTCCTTTAGAAATTCTCTTAGCTTCGGTGCTTCTTCACTTTCAAACAGTCCATTAGGTACAATAAAAAATAAATATCCACCTGGTTTTACGTGCTTAACACTTTGTTCAATCAAAAGATGATGTGCATAGGAATGTCCATTTGTTGCTTTTAATTCATAGTCATTGGCACGAATATCATTTGGATAATACCCAACAGGTAAATCACTTATCACAATATCAACTGGATCAACAAATAATGGCTCTAAGCTGTCTTGGTTATAAAGCTGAATGGGATGTTTTTGCAGATTTGCATTTATATAAGCTAGTTTTATTAATAAGTCATCCACATCAATCCCGATCGAATCAATCTCTTTATTCGATTGATTATTTAAAACCGCTGTCAAAAGATTTCCTGTTCCAACAGCAGGGTCCATTAAACGGTTTACAGTATCCTTCGTAAACTTTTGTACAAGGTATCCGATTAACATCCCAACAGAGTCAGGAGTCATTTGATGATTGGGTTGTGCACTTTCCTTCATTCCTTTTAAAATAACCAATTGGAATGCTTTTCTTATTTCTTCATTTGTAAAGTTTTCCACATTTAGTTCATTATATTTTTTTTCAAGTTTTTTAATGGCAAATTCACTTAATCCTTCTTGAAGTATCGAACCTTCGAAGATATTTTCCCCCGTCTCTGCTAATGCTTCTAAATATGTAATGGATAACTCTTCTTGTAGTATTTGTGCCGTTTCATTAAATACTGTAAATAGTGTTTCTACTGGAGAAATTTTCAACACTCCATCCTCCCTAACTCAAGTCTCTATCCCATTTTAGCCCATGTTTGTATTTTTTAAAATAGAAAAGGGCCCCGATAAATACCGAGGCCCTGCTTATCCTAGCAAAAGTAGGTTTGTTGTTCCTTTTACTTTGCTTGTTTAGCTGCTTCAATAGCCGCTTCGTAGTTTGGATGATCTGTTGCTTCAGGTACATATTCTACATAAGTAACTGTATCAGAAGAATCTACTACAAATACTGCACGTGTTAATAAACGAAGTTCTTTAATAGCAACGCCATAAGCTTCACCAAAAGATAATTCACGGTGATCAGATAGTGTTTGTACGTTTTCAATTCCAGCCGCTCCACACCAACGTTTTTGTGCAAATGGTAAGTCAACACTTACAGTTAAAACTTTAACATTATCAAGCTGAGAAGCAGCTTCGTTAAATCTACGAACCTCTGCATCACACACTCCTGTGTCAATGGAAGGAACGGAAGCGATTAAGCGAACTTGCCCCTTTGTATTTTCAAGTGTTACAACAGATAAATCATTTGCTAACACTTTAAAGTCTGGTGCTTTGTCTCCTACCTTTACTTCTGTAGCAGGTAAAGTAATTGGGTTGCCTTTAAATGTAACGTTTGCCATTTATTTCATCCTCCTAGTTCATATGTACAATCTAAATCATAACTTTTCAATCTCTAATTTGCAAAAATATCAACTTAACTCCAAGAAAAAAGTTAACCCCCATGTACGGATGGTTAACCTATTTTTTAATTAAAAATCTAAATCTTGCTTTGGACCGTTATTTGATTGTTGGCCGTGGTTCCCATTTTGTTGATTATTTTGTTGTTCATTATTCTTCTTTGCAAACATTTGCTGCACTTTTTCAACTGCTTGTGGTGCCAAATCTAGTATTTTTTCTAATAAATGAGTGCTTTCATCCAGATGAAGCATTTTTACACCTTGTGAATTAACTATTAAAAAGGCAATTGGGGTTATGGATACTCCTCCACCACTACCGCCACCAAAGGGATGTTGTTTTTGTCCTTGTCCTTGACCTTGCCCCTGTCCTTGGCTCTGTGAGGAGCCTCCACCATCGAGGACAAATTCACTTCCTCCTGCAGCAAATCCGAAACCAACCTTTGAAACAGTAAGGATGACACTTCCATCTGGCGTTTCAACTGGGTCGCCGATGATCGTATTTACATCAATCATTTCTTTTAAACTTTCCATTGCCGTTGTCATTAATCCTTGTATTGGATGGTCAGACATGTTAGCTTCCTCCTCAATTAAACAGATTTATACTTGTTCTTTTGATAAAACTGATAGAGACTTTGATTCAAAATGAGGGCGTCCGCCTTTCCAAAATTTAATCAGTTTTATTCCTGCTAACATAGCTTGCCCGATTCGAAATTGAAACATACATCTAAACCTAGTTTGAGTCACAGTTTGCTGAAAATAAGGTGTAACGGTCATTCTTGGCATATCAATTAGTTTCATATAATGGCTTATGATTCCTACCATACTCCCTTTTATGGCCCAAACAGCTCCAGTAAGCATTCCAGTATGCGCAGCATCACCAAAGCCTATAACAGAATGCCATTCCAGCTTTTTTACCTTTACCTTCGTTAAAAAATGACGGATGATCGCATGCAGCTTTACGACGTGTTTAAGTAATCTTTTGGCATCTCGTAAACTCCGTAGAATATCATTTTCGGTTATTTGTTTAATATCTTCTTTAGAAGTTTTTTCTTCTTTTCCCATTTTCGTTTTCTCTTCATAAACAATCGAAGGGGAATCATCATCTATTTTAATAAGGGGAATATCTTTTTTATATTTTATAAGTCCGAACCAAATTTTAAATTCTAGTTTTAAGTGGTCATTATCATTACCATGATAAAAGTCTAAAATAATGGTTAATTTAGTCCAAATTATAGTAATGATTAGGATCAAAAGGATAATAAGAGCTATAATTAGCCATTTCATTTTTTCACAACCTTTCAGCCTTATTTTCTACTGATTGAAAAAAAATAAACCTATCAACAAACGTTAATAGGTTTGAACATATTAATTTTAAGATTCATGAACCACACTAGTTTCAGAAAAAAGATCATGTAATCCTTGTTTTTTGGGAAGAAAGGCGGTAATGATATATCCAATGACAATAGTCGAAGAAATAAAACGGCCAATCCATTCGCGAAAAAGGATAGTACTCCATGTTAATTTTGTTCCATCGATGGAAATAACCTTTAAGCCGAACACCATCTTCCCCAATGTTTGTTGAAAGTACCTTGTCATTAATACGAAATAAGCATAAAAGGTAACGGCAGTTGCAACTGAAATAGGTGCAAATAAGTTAGCTTCTAGCAATGGGATATCTAAAACATGAAATATCGGATTAACAATAATACGGTCGATACTTCCGATTACGATTAAATCAAGTAAATATGCCCAAAATCGCATCCAGAATCCTGCATAATGAAAGTGTTTCTTGTCTTCACTACGGTTAACTTCCTGTTCTGATTCGTTCAAAGGGTCCACTGACATTGGTTCCAAGGTTTGATTGTTTTCCATTGCTATTCCCCCTTATTCAGAATATAGATACATAAGCCTTGGTGAATTGGTTTTTGAAAGTAGTTTCACTAAACTTGCCATCTCCAGGTCTTCACCTACCATTTTTCGTGCACTCATAGTAAATAAGGAACCAAAACCAAAATTCTCGCTGTAACGAACAACCTGAGCATCTTTTATTTTTAAATCTTTTTTCATAAAGTCAACAACATCATCAGAATAGCCAAATCCATCAATTAGATTCAATTCTTTTGCCTGTCTACCATCGTATATTCTACCATCTGCTATTTCTTTTACTTTTGCTTCTGGAATATCTCTTCCTTCAGAAATAACCTTTACAAAACCCTCATAGGAATTATTAATCATTGTTTGTAATATAGCTCTTTCTTCGGCTGTCATTTCACGTGTTGGGCTCATAATGTCTTTATACGGACCACTTTTAATGGTAACAAAATCTACCCCATATTTCTTTGCTAACCCCTCATAATTCATTCCGTGCATAATGACACCTAGTGAACCAGTTAAGGTCTCTGGACTTGCATAAATTTTATTTGCAGCTGCTGATATATAATAACCACCTGAAGCAGCCATCGACCCCATTGAAATATAGACTGGCTTTTTCGTTTTTGTTTGTATATCAACAATTTTGTTGTGTATTTCTGCACTCTCTACTACTCCACCTCCAGGGGAATTTACACGAATAACAATTCCTTTAACTGAATCATCATCCCTTACCTGATCTAATTTCTCCAAGAATAACCGATGATTATATCCGGGGCTCTCAAAAAAAGAACCTACATCTCCCCCAGTATCTTGGATGACACCGTCTACCTCTAAGACAACAATTTTTTTCATATCATTACCTTCTTCAATGA
>DASQIV010000236.1:0-14410 GCA_035631415.1 Pseudoneobacillus sp.
AAGGTTTACTTTCGTTTTTCAATTGATCGATATAGGAGGAAATCATTTCATATTCTAAAGAAATAAGCCCTTCCATCTCATTCACCTTTTCAATTTGACGGATATAAACATCGCTTAAATTAAAAGCATCTTCCGGCATTACTCCGCCATTAATAATTGCTCTAGTAAATAAGGTACAAGAGCATATCATTGAATTTTTAAAAGAACGAATGGGATCGTCCGCTAGCTTTGCCCGATCGAGTTGATTTATTTCTATTAGAACATCTTTTGCTCCCTTCTCATCACACTTCAATATACAATGCATTAACTGCTGCTCTAGAGCATATGACGGATGAAAAAATAAGTTCTGCTGATTTTGAAGCCGGGTTTCATAAAACTTTTTAATGATAGATGATCTTATCGTTGTCTGATTCATATTTCACCCCTCAATCATGGTCAAAATTTTAATAAAAAGATTATTTTTTTAATATCAATGTAAATTTCAAATTAATACAATTCAAGTGTGATAGTAAGTTTTAATTAAAAAAGAAGGATTTAACTTAACATTAAGGTGAAACAATAAATTTGAGGTGTTCATATGACTTGGAAAATTAGCTCAAAAACATTAGAAGAAAAGAAACTCTTAACGGAAGAAAGTCTTTATTTTACAGGAAATGGCTATTTAGGTGTAAGAGGAAACTTTGAGGAAGGACTTCGAGAAGGAAGTAGTTCTATTAGAGGCACGTATTTAAATGCCTTCCATGAGGTCGTTTCAATTGATTATGGTGAAAAGCTTTATGCTTTCCCAGACACTCAACAAAAGCTTGTTAATTTAATTGATTCTCAAAGTATTGAGATTTACTTAGGCGATGAAAAATTCTCTTTATTTGATGGCGAAGTCCTCTCCTATGAACGACATCTTCATCTAAATAAAGGTTTTGCAGAACGACTGGTTCACTGGCGCTCTACTTCTGGAAAAGAAGTTAAAATTCATTTTCAGAGACTTGTATCTTTTATCGATAAAGAAGTATTTATTCAAAAATTAATCATCGAACCCGTTAACTATTCTGGAGAAATTAAGATCATTTCTTCAGTAAATGGAAACGTAACAAACTTTGTAGACCCAAATGACCCACGAGTATCTTCTGGGCATGCAAAAAACCTACAGGTTGTGAATCAATTTCAGAATGAAGGTCTTTCATATATTGAAGTAGAAACATTCCGCTCAAAGTTAAAAGCAGCTTGCGGTGTAGGTTATGCTGTTCAACCTGAGCTTACCCGTAAAGATGTTGAAATGGAAGGTACCATTATTAATGAATTCACTGGTCAGTTGTCAGAGCCAATTACGTTTGAAAAAAGGAGCTGTTTTGTTGATTCATTGCGCCACGGCTTAGATTTAGTGACAACCGTTAAGACGTTGAACAGTCATCTGGCTAATGAAAACTTTGATTCATTTTTAGAAAAACAATCAAGTTATCTAAGTGATTTTTGGAAGAATGCGGACATCCAAATCAAAGGCGATGAAGCACTTCAAGAAGGACTTCGATTTAATCTTTATCACCTTTTACAATCAGCTGGTCAAGATAAGTTTTCGAATATTGCAGCTAAAGGCTTGTCGGGAGAAGGCTATGAGGGGCATTATTTCTGGGATACTGAAATTTACATGAACCCTGTGTTTTTAATGACAAACCCTGAAATTACAAAACAACTGCTCATTTACCGTTACTCCATTTTGGATGGAGCAAGACAACGTGCTAAAGAAATGGGACAACAGCAAGGTGCCTTATTCCCATGGCGGACAATCGCAGGTACGGAATGTTCATCCTTTTTCCCTGCTGGCTCGGCTCAATACCATATTAGTGCGGACATTGCTTATAGCTTTATTCAATACTTTATGGTGACGAATGATGTGGAATTTTTAAAAGATTACGGAGCTGAAGTATTATTTGAAACAGCTCGTTTATGGTTAGAGGTTGGGCATTTTAAAGGTGATAAATTCCGAATTGATGCCGTTACAGGACCAGATGAGTACACTTGTATCGTCAACAATAACTATTATACAAATGCCATGGCAAAGCATAATTTAAAATGGGCAGAAAGAGCGTTTCAATTTTTGAAAAAGGAAGATCCACACGCATTGGGTGGGCTTGTGAGTAAAATTGGTCTTCATGAAGAAGAAGTGGGTAAATGGTTAGATGCTGCAAATAAAATGTACCTTCCCTATGATGAGGATTTAAAACTTAATCCACAGGATGATACTTTCTTAGATAAAGATGTATGGGATTTTGAAAACACTCCTGAAGATAAGTATCCGTTGTTGTTACATTACCATCCATTAACCCTTTATCGTTATCAAGTGTGTAAACAAGCTGATACAGTATTAGCCCATTTCTTATTAGAAGATGAACAAAGTATAGAGACGATGAAAAATTCTTATGATTACTATGAAAAAGTAACCACACACGACTCATCATTATCATCATGCGTGTTCAGTATTATGGCATCAAAGTTGGGATATGAGGATAAAGCATACGATTACTTTATCGAAACTGCACGAATGGATTTGGATAATACCCATGGTAATACGAAAGACGGTCTGCACATGGCCAATATGGGTGGAACATGGATGGCGATTATCTTTGGCTTTGGTGGCTTACGAATAAAGGACAATGGCTTAAATCTTCATCCTACCTTACCGAAACAGTGGGAAGGTTATTCGTTCCCTCTTCAATATCAGGGTAGAGAATTGCGCGTCGAGGTATCTGGAGAAGGTGCTGAGATTAAGTTGGTAGCTGGAGAAGAGTTGGAGCTTTATGTTAGTGGAGAAAAGTATACCATTACTAATGAGAATCCTGTGGTCGTAAAAAAGTAAAAACCCGTTGGATTAGAAAGTTGGACATATATTCTGAGAGTTGGACATATATTCGAAAAGTTGAGCATATCTCTCGAAAACTTGAGCATATATTCGAAAAAAAAGAGGAATTCCCCCTTGTAAAGTGAAACTTTCATCAATAAAGACAAGCTTTTATCAGGAAAATGTAAGAAATTAATTAAAATCACAACTTTTATGATAAAACCGAGCCAATTATTAAACAAACACAGCTATTTTATATAAAATTCCACTCAAAAAGGTGTCCCAACAAACTGGGACACCTTTTTCTTATTGCTCCTGATACGCTTTAATAATCTCACCCAACAATAGTTTCTCTGTAGATGGGTAAATGAGATCTGCTTTCGCTAGTGTTTCTTCACTTCCCACACCTACTGCGAACATTCCAGCGCCTTTGATGGAATCGACTCCGGCAGCTGCATCTTCAATTCCGATACAAGCCGTAGGATCCACATTTAATAGCTTTGCAGCTGTTAAGAAGATTTCTGGATCTGGCTTCCCTTTCGCAATGGTAGCTGCATCGACAATGACATCAAATTCATTTTTCAAACCTAAAGAATCCATAACCGCAAAGGCATTTTTACTAACAGAAGCTAAGCCTAGCTTATAACCTTCTGCTTTAATTGCTGCTAAGAGTTCTTTTATCCCTGGTAAAATATCTTTTGGTGTAATATTAACAATTAACGATACATAATGTTCATTCTTCTTAGTAGCTAATGCTTCTTTTTCTTCTTGTGTAAAATCATTTTGGCGATTCCCTAATGCGAGGATTTTTTCAAGGGAATCCATTCGGGATACACCTTTCAATTCCTCATTGAATTCTCGAGTAAACAAAATTCCCAAATCTTCACCAAGCTGCTTCCAAGCAAGATAATGATATTCTGCTGTATCAGTGATTACTCCATCCAGGTCAAATATAAATGCTTGTAATGGTTTAGACATATTGTCCTCCTTCAAACCTTACTTTTTTAATGCTACTTGGATTTCACCATTTTCTCCAAGCTGAACTTCTTCATCATATAACTTTAACGTTAGGCTTGGACCTACCTGTGAAATCAACACATTTTCTTTATTCACATCGATTTTTAATTGATGCTCACGATAGACGATTTTAAATGTATATCGATCCCATGTGGTTGGAATAAACGGCGCAAATGACAATGTTTCATTTGCCGTTCTCATTCCAGCAAAGCCTTGGACAATGGCTAACCAAGATCCTGTCATACTCGTAATATGCAAGCCATCCTCAGTATCGTTATTATAGTTGTCTAAGTCAAGGCGAGCAGTACGGTTGTACATTTCATAAGCCTTTTCTTCCATTCCCAATTCTGAAGCTAAAATCGAATGAATACATGGAGATAATGATGATTCATGGACCGTCATCGGCTCATAAAATTCAAAATTACGGCGTTTTTCCTCCATGGTATATTCATGATTTAAGAAGTATAAACCTTGGAGTACATCTGCTTGTTTAATGAAGCAGCTTCTTAAAATTTTATCCCAAGACCATTTTTGATTTAATGGGCGGTTTTCAGGGCTTAAATCTGCTACCGGCATTAAATCTTTATCAAGGAATGTGTCATGTTGAACGAAAACACCAAGTTCCTCATCGTATGGGAAGTACATTTTTTCAATGATTTCCTTCCACTTACGTTGCTCGTCTTCAGAAATGCCAAGACCTACCACTCTGTCGGAATGACCACATTTTTGAAGATAGTCAATTACCTCTAGAGTGTACGTTAACGTCCAAACGGCAATACGGTTAGTATACCAGTTATTATTTACATTGTTTTCGTATTCATTTGGCCCTGTTACTCCGTGCATCATAAATAAGTCTTTTTTCTTGTTATAATGAACACGATCAGCCCAGAAACGAGAAATTCCTGTAAGGACATCGATTCCATATTCATTTAAATAATTTCGATCACCTGTATAGTTTACATAGTTATAAACGGCATATGCAATGGCACCATTTCGATGAATCTCTTCAAAAGTAATTTCCCATTCGTTGTGGCATTCAATTCCTGTGAAGGTCACCATTGGATAAAGGGCACCCTTTAGTCCTTGCTGACGAGCATTATGGTATGCGCCATCTAATTGATTATGACGATACACACAAAGATTTCTTGCCACTTCAGGATTTGCTGTTGATAGATATAGTGGAATTGCATATGCTTCTGTATCCCAATACGTCGCCCCACCATATTTTTCACCGGTAAATCCTTTTGGTCCGATATTCAAGCGAGCATCTTCACCATAGTACGTACTGAATAACTGGAATAGATTAAAACGAATTCCTTGTTGTGCTTCAGCATCACCTTGGATTTCAACATCCGCCATTTCCCAACGCTTTAGCCACCCATTTTTATGATTTGTTAAAAGAGTTTCAAAACCTGATTCTACAGCTTGTGATAAAACTTCTTGTCCCTTAGGGAGAAGTTGGTTTGCTTCATAGTCACGGTCTGTTGTCACTGCCACATACTTTTGAAGGCTGACAGCTTTACCTTTTTCACCCTTTATTACAATCGTATTTTCAACATACTCTTCTTTTTCGTAAATAGAGGTTTTGACAACTTCGCCCTCTACAACAACTTGCATTTGGACAGCGGTTTGGAAGGTTGGAGTGCCAAATGGATTGTCCTTTGTTCTCATCACGAGACTACCTTTATAATTGCTTACTTCACGGGAAACTTCCTTCCAGAAGTCTTCATCGTAATTGGAATCTTCGTTACGAATATCTCCATCTAAATAAGGGATAAATGTAATATTCCCTTCATAGTTAACAGGAGTCACTTTATATTGAATGACAGCTAGTTCTTTATTTGCTACAGATAAAAATCGAACAACTTCAACCTTTGTTATTTTTTCTCCATGTTCAACCGTAAAATGGCGTGTTAGAAGTCCATGCTGCATATCTAGCTCACGATAGAAATCGGTTACATTATTTTGAAAGAGATCAATTTCATCTTCATCAACAAAAACACGTATACCAATATAATTAGTTGAGTTAATAACTTTTCCAAAGTATTCAGGATATCCGTTCTTCCACCAGCCTACACGTGTTTTATCCGGGAACCATACTCCAGCAATATACGAACCACGATGGAAATCTCCAGAATAATTTTCCTCGAAATTCCCACGCATGCCCATATGGCCATTTCCAAGGCTCATCATACTTTCTGCAAGACGAAAATCTTCTTTATGAAGTTGCGTTTCAACGATCTTCCAATGATTGACTTCAAATAATCTCTTCATATTAGTCATCCTCTTATTGTTATTGTGCAAACGTTTTCGCAAAATGGCAAAAAAATAAGTACGTACCTCTATTATAATGAATTATCATTAAAATGTAATGAGTTATTTTAAAAAGTTTATGAACATTATTAGGAATAATTTTTAATCATAAACGATATAAAAAAGACAGCTAAATGATAAAAGCTGCCCATTCTACTATTCTTTATTTCTTTTTCTTATCGATTGAAATTTCTCCACAGGCAATTCGATTACCAGCATCACCAGCAGGTTGAGCCATACCATCGTCCTTTACTTCATGAATAACAATCGATGTTCCATTTTTCGGTAAAAGAGACATCTTACCTTCCTTTAAAGTTACTTGAGGAGCCATTAGCTTCGCCTTTGCTGTGCCGTCCTCACCAACTATCAAATTAGGAAGATCTCCTGCATGCGCCCCTTCAGGATGTAAAAGCCCATGTTTTTTACTATCAGGGTTTAGATGATTACCTGCAGTCTTAAAATCTGGTGCTTCACATACACCCTTGTCATGAATATGAATTGCATGCTCACCTGGAGATAACCCCTCCAAACTAATGTCTAATTCTACTCCTTTTGACTGCTCCTGAAGTTTAATTGTCCCTAATGAATCACCTTCTTGATTGTACATCTCAACATCCACTTTCTTTGGATTTTCCTCTGTACAACCTACTAACACTATCATTAGGAATAATATCCAACCTTTCCACATTTGCTTATTCCTCCAATAGACAATTTGTCCACTAGTATGACCAAATGAAAGAAAATGTATACTTGGAAATTTCCGGTATAAATAGACAACTAATCCTGATTTGAATTCTTCCTTTTTTCAGCTTGAAGGATTTTATCTTCTAGTTCTTTTGTTTTTAGTGCCTCTTTTTTTGAAATTTTAATGATCAATCTCATCGTTAAGATGGCACCGATTAAAAAGATAAGAGATGTTATGCCAGCCGGTATATATTCTGATTTATCTTCAGGAAAATATAAAAATAGTGACAACACAAGGTTCATTAACATATAGCGCTTCCTTTCAACATGGGTTTTCGCACATTTATTATATCAGTGATTGAGGACAGGGGGAATTTTATATATATGTCTTTGTTAAACTTGGATGTGGATTTCCGCTCCAATCAACATAGTGTCAAAATCAACCGTGAGCTTTAACAGAATCTTCTATATAATAGTTATGTAAAAAAAATCATCCAGCAACAACTGGATGACGATAAAAGCTAAACTTATTTTAAAACCTTAACTGATTTAATGACAACATCTTCTGCTGGTTTGTCATTTTCAACAGTTTCTACATTAGCAATACTATCTACTATATCCATACCTTCAATAACCTGTCCAAAAACAGTATGATGGAAGTCTAACCAAGGAGTTCCTCCATTTTCATAGGCTTTAATTACCTCTTCTGGATATCCCGCCTGTTTCATTTGATCGATCATACTTTGATCAAGTGCTGTATTTTGTACAATGAAGAATTGGCTACCATTTGTATTAGGACCAGAATTCGCCATCGATAAGGCTCCACGTAAGTTAAATAACTTGTCCGAAAATTCGTCTTCAAATGGTTGACCGTATATACTTTCTCCACCCATTCCTGTACCTTGAGGGTCTCCACCTTGAATCATAAAATCCTTAATAACGCGGTGAAAAATCAAACCATTGAAATAACCTTCTTCACTATGTTTAATGAAGTTCTCAACAGCCTTTGGAGCTATTTCAGGGAATAATTTTATTTTAATGGTTCCCATAGAAGTATTCATTTCTACAAGTCTTTCATTATCTTGTACTTCTGCTGTTAACTGCGGATAGCCTTCTACCTTTTCTTCTTTCTTTTCAGTTGTTTGTGCACCGTTTGTATTTGCATCTTCTTTGTTGGCAGTTTCTTTTTTTGAATTTGTACCACAAGCGGTTAAAGTTAATAGTACCGCAATGACTACAGCTAATAATTTAAATTTCATTTTATATCATCCCTCCATTTTTTTACTTTACCCGATTATATCAGAATTTGCACTTGGTTTTTATACAGGAAATGCTCATAATGAAAATACATCAGTCTTGCCAAATAGGCAAATTAGAAGGAACTTCTTCAAAAGTGGTATGAATAAAGGAGGAATTTTTATATGTCAGATATTAATATTGGTGATTATGTCACAGCAATTTATAAAACGGGAAAATATATTGGCGAAATTACGGATACCCGTCCAGAACATTATTTAGTACGAACATTGGCGGTGCTAAAGCATCCTATGCAAGGAGACTTACATAATCCAAAAGAGATAGGCTTCGGGTTCTTTCACGAGCGAAAGGCTTTAGCATTTAGAGAACAGGCGAATATTCCTAAAAAAATGGTCAGAGCCTTTGATGACCCAATTCCAGCATATGAGGACTCTCTTAAAATTTCGATAGAAAAACTAAGAGCAGAACTTGTAAACGATGATTCAGAGTGGGCCATTTTAAGCTTAAAAAATATAGAGATACTAGAAAAAGAGTATTTCAAAAATAGTTAAGCTCAACTAAAAGCCACTCTAATACCAACAAAAGCCAAATCACTTTATAGGTGATTTGGCTTTTTATGCGAACTTATTCAATAGCTTTGAAAAATCAATCCGATCCCCAATTGTGGTCGGTTCTGGTTTTTCCAAATATCGTTTATCTTTTTCTACCAATTTAAAAATATTGTAAGTAGTTAACGCATCATCAAGTGCGCGATGATGTTTACCAGTTCCTTCTTTTCCATACTCTTGTACCGCTTTCCATAACCCAGTTTGATTTTGATCACCAAAAAAGCGTTTATACTCCATGGAAAGGTCAATTTCTTTGGTAGTGAAAGGAAAAGGCAGATTCGCTTTTTCACAATTAATCCGCAGAACTCTCATATCCATATTGCCCCAAGTAACAACTGAAGTCTTTGCTCGCTTTTGATACTCAGTCAATTTTTGAACAAGCAGTGGGAATGGCATGCCTTCATCCACTTGTTGCTGAGAAATATTTAAAAATGATTTACATCGGTCCGTTAAGATGGGAAATTGAATGGGTGTAACAAATGATGAGAATTGGTCTGCGACTTTTCCATCCTGCACGACTACAATTCCGGCTTCGATAATTTCCGGATAAAAATCTGGATTTTTCCGATGTTTTTCTGGCATAGTAAATTCAAAATCAATAAACAAGTGCTGTTGTTGTACTTCCATTTAGTCACCTACCTTCTATTTGAAATTCAATTTCACTTTTTCCTCCATTATAACACGAAAAAACGTTAAATTTTTTAACTTTTCTGCGTTTTTTAAACTAATTTTTCAAACCATCACTCTAAAAGCTATCTTTAACGTAAATCCTTCAATATTACATGATTTAAGTCGATATATAAGGTACCAGTTTTAAATGAGGGTGGCAATTGAATGCGTCAATTTACCGGATATTTCATCGTTATCATACTTTTTCCATTACTAATCCTTTTGCTAAAGCTGACGACAGTGGAAGCAAATGAAAGCCAGAGCTTCCATTCCTTTTTAAACCATCATATCCAATTAAACAAAAGCCTTGAACAAAATAGTTATATTGTTGATCGAAATAATAAAGTGGTGGATGAATGGATAGGAAGTGAAAATAGAAATTTCAAACCGCTTTCCGATATCCCTATTTTCACTAAAAATATTTTTCTCCAATCGGAAGACAAACGATTTTATGAACATAAAGGATTTGATATTCAAGCTATAAGTCGTGCACTCTCCATGAATATAAAAGATAGAGACATTAGTGAAGGGGCTAGCACGATAACCCAACAAACGGCACGTAATCTTTATTTAAGCCATGAAAAATCTTATAATCGTAAGCTTTCTGAGCTTCTTTATGCCTACCAAATGGAACGTAAATTAACAAAGGATGAAATACTCGAATTATATTTAAATGTTATTTATTTCCAGCATGGTGTATACGGAATCGAATCGGCTGCTAGGTTTTATTTTTACAAAACAGTCGGAGAACTTTCTCCTGGAGAGCAAGCGTTTCTCGCTGCGATCCCTAATAATCCTACTCTCTATGATCCTCTTCAACATTTTGACTTAACAAAAAAACGGCAAGAACGGTTAGTCGATCAGTTAGTGGATGCTGATCTTTTATCGGTTACCGAGGCGAGTGTCATAAAAAAAGAAGAGATCCGCTTACAAGTAAGGAAAAATATTCACACCTATCCTGATTATACAAATTATGTACGAACTGAGTTAACCAATCTGATTGCAAATAATGAGGGGATTAATGAACAGCTAGCACATGCTACCGAGAGCGAAAAAGAAAATATTGAAAACAAATTAAAAGATAAAGTTTATCAGGTCCTTGCCTCTGGGGTAATTGTACATACAGCACTAGATCCAACTATTCAATTGAAAGCAAAAAAGGCTATAAATAAACATTTACCGTATGAGGGTATTGAAGGGGCTGTTTCCGTAATTGATAACAGTCAGTTGTCTATTATCGCTTTAATTGGTGGCAAACATTATCAAAATAACGATTTCAATCGTTCCTATCAAGCTTTTCGCCAGCCAGGTTCTTCCATAAAACCTTTGCTCGACTATGCTCCTTATTTAAATCAACCAAATACAGCAACAACTGATTTGATAAGTGGAGCCGCTTTTTGCAAACATGGTTATTGTCCAGAAAATTATGGGGGAGCTAAGTACGGATTGGTTTCGATAGTACGGGCATTTATTCACTCCTATAACACTCCTGCTGTACGTTTACTCGATAGAATTGGGATTCAAAAAGGTTTTTCTTACTTGGAGAAGTTCCATTTTCAGAGAATGACTAAGCAAGATTACCGGTTAGCAGCTGCTATTGGAGGATTTACCTACGGAATGTCTCCTCTTGAGCTAGCAGGTGCTTATACAACCTTTGCTAATGAAGGAAAATTCAAGCAACCACATGCAATCTTAAAAGTGACAGATTTAGAGGGGAATCTCCTTTACCAATGGAAAGACCAGTCTATTAAAATATATGAACAAGATACCGTAAAGGAAATGCGTGATCTTTTACGGAAAACCATTACTTCTGGGACAGCTAGAAAAGCAATAGTGAATAGCAGTTATGCTGGAGGAAAAACTGGAACAACGAACGAATACAAAGATTACTGGTTTGTTGGTTTAACCGATCAATTGACTGCGGCCGTCTGGGTGGGAAAGGACACGCCTGAAAGTATCGAGGGAATTGAAAAAGCCTCTCCTCACCTACTAATATGGAGAGATATTATGAAAAAGTAAAAAAGCAACGACTTTAGAATCGTTGCTTTTTCTAATCTATTTAATTAAGCAGCACGTTTATATGACGTTTGTTTGTTTATCCATGTGTCCATGCGTGTAAATAATAACATGAAGATGATAGACATGAACAATCCCTTGACGATGTTAAAAGGCAAGATACCTGTAACAATCATCGTGCGCATCTCTGGTGCTGACATAGCTGGGAAATTCAAGAAAAAAGTATATGCTGGTAAAATAATGAGGTAATTTAACAAGCTCATTATAACAGCCATCGCCATTGTCCCGATAACCAATCCAATAGTCATTCCCTTTTTTGTTTTCATCTTTTTATAGAAATAATAGGTCGGTAAGATATATAACATACCTGCTACAAAATTAGCCATATGACCAACAGGGACTCCTGTTGCACTTCCTGTCATAAAGTAATTTAGGATATTTTTTATTAATTCACCTAAAACTCCTGCCGCCGGACCAAAAATTAACGCTGCGATTAATGCAGGGATATCGCTAATGTCGATCATTAAAAATGGTGGAAATGGCGGTATTGGAAAATTCAGCAGCATTAAAATATAGGAAATACTGCTAAGCATTCCAATTGATACTAAAGCTTTTACATTCAATCTTTTCATGTTCCTCTCTCCTTTTTTAGGACTATCTCTCCTATTGAAGAAAGGTTCAGCCAAGCAGATGTCTATGTAATAGAAAATCCCCCAAGCTAGACACTTGAGGGAGAATTACAAAGGCATGCCCAATAAACGCTCAAAACCTGCATTTTTTGAACGTCCGCAGAACCTCCATCTTCTCCCATCCAGACTGTACTGTCGGCTTTGGAATCGCACCAAATCCTGCCCGAAAATGCGTAAAGCTGCTCTTAGTCAAGCTACTTTACCAAAAGGCTCGCGGGCTTAGAGTATAAAACTCATCACCGCCGGTCGGGAATTTCACCCTGCCCCGAAGATAGACCGTATTTAATTGTACTAATCCATTATACTGAAAAATACGCAGATTAGTTAAGAAATATAAACTTTTCTAGAAAGTCATCTGACTTTTTATGTTTTGTAACATCGTACGATTTCTTACACCGGTAAGCTTGCCATTATACTGTTATAAACTTTAGTGGCAATATACCCCACCCCAACTAATAAGGTCGACCAAACGATTACTTGAAAAAATATGAGGCCAACTATTCCAGTAACCGTCAATTCTCCACTAACTTTATGAACAAAATAAATAAAATAACTAATTGTGGCAATTAAAAAAACGAGAAAAACAGCTAGAATACTATAAAAACTTACTAGCAAAGCGAGCGCTCCTGCAAAGAAATAAATAGCAGAACCCGAACGAATTTTAGTCAAACTTTGCCCCTCTGTTTCTCGTGAAAAAAACAAAAGTGAAAGCTCATTAATCGTATCTGCTATCATCTTTAATGCTGAATACACCATGAAAAACAGAATAGTCAATAATGTTAATAATGAAAGTTTTATTCCTCCATCACTAAAAAATTCAAGCATCCCTTCATATATCCCTATGTTCTTTAATAAATAAATGATCTTAAATTCAAGGCTTATGGCAAAGGAAATACTAAATAACAGGATGGATAATAACGGGAAATAACTAGTTAAATAGGTGTTTTTCATTTCATAGACTCCGTTACTTTTAAAAATTTTTTTGGTTCATTATACAAGCTTAAACATCATTATCGAAGATTTCCCTCTAAGATACAAGCAAATAATAACGCGCTTTAGATAGGTTTATATTATCTACGAAATTTAACAAATCCAAATATTTTAAAAAACACCGATTCTCTAATGAGAATAGGTTACCTTTAATGCAACCTATAGCCATTTCGTGTATAATTAATTCAAGATATCATCTAAGGAGGATTGCGATGAAAAACGTTGTCATACATAAAATCGTTAAGTTTATCTTTACAGAAGATCAACTGAAAAGTTACTGGAAAAAACTTGGAGAGGATTTAGACTTTTCTTCTTTATCTAATGAACAACTTATCTCTTTAGCTAAAAAGATGTTTGAAAACGCTTCACATAGCCAGTTAGAGCAGCATGTTTCTGAAGGAGTTTGGCGGACTAAAGATGATGAAACTGGGAAATTGCTTGCTGAAGATGATTCAAAAGAAGATGTACATATTGAGTTAATTGATACTTCAGAATTAGGGGGTCCATCCCAAAAGGTGATTATAGACCGTTTTATGAAAATCGATTGCCCATCCTGTTCCTTTTCTTTTTATGTGCAAAACCTTGAAACAGATCCTGCAACATTAAGTTGTCCAAAGTGTAATAGTAAAATTAGTTAATCTTATTTAAATACCAACCTATACCTTCAAGCACCAGTTTTTAACCAAATATACTTACAACACTCCACTATCTATACTGAACGAGACACGAATTTAATCTACCTAGAAGGAAGAAACGAAGTGCTTTCTTCCCCATAACAAGGAGGGAACATCGGTGCACGAATCAGCCGTTCATGAAGTTTCAAATTTTCAATACTATGCTGCTATTGTCGTCTTTTTAGTTGCATATGCTTTCATCATATCTGAAAAAATAAACCGGGCCATTATTGCATTATTAGGTGCTGGTTTAATGATTGCCCTTGGAATTGTTGATTTAGAAAAAGCGTTTACCCATCACATTGAATGGGGTACCATTACCCTTTTAATTGGGATGATGATCCTTGTAGGGATTACCAGTAAATCAGGTGTTTTCCAATTCTTTGCGATTAAGGCTGCAAAAGCTGCAAAGGGTAAGCCTATTAATATTTTAGTTATGCTTTCACTTTTAACTGCAGTGGCATCTGCTTTCCTTGATAATGTAACCACCGTTTTACTTATTGTGCCGGTGACATTTTCAATTACTAGAATGTTAAATGTCAATCCTGTTCCTTTTTTAATTTCAGAGGTTTTATTCTCTAATATTGGAGGAACAGCCACTTTAATTGGAGATCCGCCTAATATTATGATAGGTTCTGCCAATAAGCACTTAACATTTAA
>DASQIV010000237.1:0-2652 GCA_035631415.1 Pseudoneobacillus sp.
ATTCCTAAATCAATATTGACTTTTTATATTTCTAATCTTAATATTAACATTATTAATATACCCAATGATAATATAATTGAAATGAATATGGAGGACAACAAAATTAATTTACAAGATGTGATTCTTGGGTTTCTATGCGAACGACCGATGACGGGTTACGAAATAAAGCAACAGATGGAGAACTCAGTTGGATTTTTCTTTGATGCATCATATGGGGGAATCTACCCAGCCCTAAAAAAATTAGAAAAAGAAGGACTTGTAGAAAAACAAGTGATTCCTCAAGAAGGGAAACCAAACAAGAATTTATTTGTTATCACGGAAAATGGAAAGGAAGTATTTCAAGGTTATTTAAATAGCCCATTAGATCCTACGACAATCAGATCTGATATTTTAACTAGGCTTTTCTTTGCTCAGTTTACCCCGAAAGAAAATGTTTTAAAATGGCTCAATGAAGAAAGGGAACGAAATGTCTCAAAGTTAAAACAGTACGAAGTGATCAATCAGAATTATGAGCTTGAAAAATTTCAACGGTTCACGCTCGAATATGGAATCCGTATATCGGAAATGATTATTGACTTAATTGATACAGAATTAAAAAAACTTGAGGAGGAAGGGGATTAAATATGAAATCAATAGGCGGATTAAAAGTAGTCCTATTAACATGTATCGGTATGTTTGTATGTATGCTGGATTCTACAATAATGAATATTACTTTGCCATCCATCCAGGAAAATTTAAAAACTTCACTGGAGACCAGTTCTTGGATGTTAAATATTTACACGATGACAATAGCGGTCTTAGCGATTCCGATGGCGCGGTTCGCAGAGATGTTCGGTAAACATAAGTTTTATATCATCGGGCTTTTCATTTTTGGATTAGGATCTGCTTTATGTGGATTAGCAAGCTCAGGTGAATTTTTAATAGCAGCTAGGTTTGTTCAAAGTATCGGGGCTTCAATCCTAATTCCTGGTAGTATGGTCATTGGAATTGCCGCCATGCCAATTGAAAAGAGGGTTCTTCCTCTAACGTTATTAGGGGCAACTCAGGGATTAGCAACGGCGATGGGTCCTTCGGTAGGGGGATTGATTACCGAAAAATTAAGTTGGCATTGGGTCTTTTATGTCAATGTACCGATTTGTTTGTTAGCAATAGTAGTATGTGGATTTGTTTTTGTATGGAAGAAAGAAACACGAATTAAGACCAGTATTGATTGGTTTGGTCTATTCTTTTCCGTCGTGGCCATCTTTTCGATGAACTTGGTTTTAATCAAGGGGAATAGCTGGGGATGGATGAGTGGTTTAGCCATCTTTTGTTATTTCACCCTTATTATCTCTGTAGGGTTATTCATTTTTGCAGAAAAGAAAGTCAAGAATCCAATGGTCAATTTAAATCTGTTTAAGGACCGGATTTTTACAGGTTCAGTACTTACCGTTTCAACAGGCTTTATCTTTTTTATTGGTGTCATGGTTTTATTACCACAATTTTTAACGATGTTTCAACACAAAACGGAATTGGAAGCAGCACTACTTATCACCCCAGCATCCGCAGCCATCTTTGTATTTGCCAATTTCGCAGGTCTTCTTGCTAAAAAAATAGGCTATACGATTCCAATCTTCCTAGGATTTGGTATTATGGGAATCGCTTATTTTTTACTTCATCATCTAACCATCCATAGTACTTCTACCGAAATTATCATCTTATGCGCACTTCTAGGGTTAGGGTTTAGTTTTGTAATCTCGTCAGCAACTATTGCCAGTACGTCATCATTCGAGGGCGAAATGTTAACAGCTTCTCAAAGCGTCTTTTCGATGATTAGACAAATCGGTGTGGTTCTAGCTGTAGCCATTTTTGTCGCCGGACTTACGAACAACATCGATTCAAAAAAAGAAAATGTCATGAAATTCGCAGAAAATCAAATGTCGACATTAGATCTTCCAGAAGAAACAAAAGCACTCGTACTTCAGAAAACAAAAGAAGCCATGAATCAAGAATCAGCTTCAAGCTCTGAACCAACAGACCAAGTAATGATAACTGAAACACAAAGAAATCAATTAATCGCACTAAACGTACAAAAAGAAATGGCTAAAATACCAGTAGAACAAAGAACTTCAGCCCAAAAAGCAGTTTTACAACAAGTGGAAAAGCAAGTAGATCAGGAAATTGCTCGAAAAACATTCATGGTCAACGATTATTCTGCAAGTGTTTCTGATTATGCAGAAGAAACGATTGCCTCCAGTTTCGCTGACCTTTACAAACAAAGTATCCCATTTGTATGGTTATGTAGCCTAGTAGGAATGGTATTCATCGTAAGAAGGAAAAAAGCAAAAATTTCAGTTCTTCATAAAGAGGTTACGAATTAAGGTAATTGGTATTTTTTTCTTGCTAGTTTAATAAGATTACATGTTACTGATTCGATCAGGCGTGGTGGTAAAATAATGGATTTCGTGAATCTGTTTATTGTACCTCCATGCCTTTTTTATTGATTTTAAAATCAATCCGGGAATAGGAAAGGAGTAATTTAATATGCGGTTTCCTTTTTTTAGAAAAGAAACAGTTGATATTTATTCACCAGTCAATGGAGTCATTATCCTACTTGAAGAGGTTCCAGATCCCGTTTTCAGTCAAAAGATGATGGGTGAAGGATTAGCCGTC
>DASQIV010000238.1:0-3148 GCA_035631415.1 Pseudoneobacillus sp.
GCGAACCCGGTTTAAGCCCCTTCCAAATAAAATCTATCGCTCCAAACTGAACGAGGATAAATCCATAAAAAAACATAACGTGAATGATTCCGCTTTTTTTATCCTTTAGGAGCTTTTTTTGCCCAAAAACGTTTACCCAAATCTTTTCAAGACGCTCTTTTACACGGTTATCAAACTCTACCTTTTTCCCTAGCTTAATAAACTCAATCCTTGTTTTCACTACATACACAAACAAACTAATTGCGTAAGCGGTTACAAATAAGAACGCAATAAGATTGATCCATAGTAACATTTCCATTCTCCTTCCCTTGAATCTATTTTCTTTGGTTGAAAAATTTCAAACCAATTAAATCTTCTGAATTATATACCTACTTATAATTATAAGGTGAATGAGCATTCAGTCAACCATTTTATTTTATCAATTTTGGTTTCATATTTGGGAATTGGCGGGAATACTAAAGAAAACGTACTAGACTAAAGATTTTTTCCAGAGGAGCAGATGATCTTGACTTTTTCTTTCGGTATTTTTGGTGTTATATTTCTAATCCTTCTTTGGATAACGTTGGACTATTGGCTAGGACGAGCTCATCATTTAAAAAAGTTCGTCCCTCCAAATGCTCCTAAGCGACAAAGTCAAATAGAGCTTTTTACAGATGGGGAAGTGTTTTTTAAAGATTATTTTGATGAACTAAAAAGAGCAAAAAAACACATCCATATTTTGTTTTATATTGTGAAGAACGACGCATTCAGTAAAGAATTTTTCCTCATACTCACACAAAAGGCTAAAGAAGGTGTAGAGGTCCGCCTCCTACTAGACTTCTTAGGCAGCCTGAAGGTGGACCGAAAATTGATAAACGAATTTAAAGCTGCAGGGGGACAATTTTCCTTTTGTCATGTTCCAAAGCTTCCGTATCTTTTCTATTCCTCCCAAACAAGAAACCATCGAAAAATTTCCGTTATAGATGGATGCGTGGGCTGTCTTGGAGGGTTTAATATTGGAAAAGAATATGTGAATCAGGATCAAAAGCTTAGTCCTTGGCGAGATTACCAATTAAAAATTACAGGTGAAGGTGTTCATGATCTTCAAAAAGAGTTTTTAATGGATTGGCGTCAGTGTTCAAAAACGGATCTACTTCAGGATAAAATCTATTTTCCTGATCAAAAGCCGGGGCCGATTCTACATGAAGTCATTCCATCCGAAGGTGTTTTTCTTGAAAATACCTACTTAAAATTAATTTTTGCTGCTAAAGATAGCATTATGATTGGTAGTCCCTATTTTATTCCTAGCCGAAGAACTTTTTCTGCTTTATTGGCTGCGTTAAAAAGAGGGGTAACTGTTACCATACTTGTACCAAAAATAGCTGATCATAAGCTTGTCAAAGAAGCTTCTTTTCCTTTTTTCCGCAGATTGATTCGCGAAGGAGCAACTGTTTATCAATATTTAAATGGGTTTTATCATGCCAAAACACTCATTATTGATGACCGAGTATGCGATATCGGAACAGCTAATTTTGATAAACGAAGCCTGTTCTTAAACCATGAAATTAACTGCTATATGTATGATGTAAACTTCATTAAGAAGTTACGAAACATAATGGAAAAGGATATTGGCGATTCCAAAATTCTTACGATTGATGAATTGAACCAGCCAAATCTCAAACGAACGATAACAGAAAAA
The DNA here is from genome assembly GCA_035631415.1 of Pseudoneobacillus sp. Taxonomy (GTDB): domain Bacteria; phylum Bacillota; class Bacilli; order Bacillales; family Cytobacillaceae; genus Pseudoneobacillus. Next base: position 1,679 of record DASQIV010000238.1, read on the forward strand.
GTAGCAACACTCTTTTCGCATTTTTTATAAGGATCTCTTCATGAACCAGTGTCGATTCTCTTTAAAGAAAAGAGCAGGAAACTTATTTATACAAATATTAGAACCTATTCGAAAAGAATTATCTTTTCCACAATCTATACAAAAAAACTTTTAAACAAAGAATTAAGGAGCTTACACCATGAAAATTCGCTTTGGTTATGTTTCCACCGCGGTCAGTTTGTGGGAAGCATCGCCTGCTCGAACACTCACCTACACCCGTTATGAAAAAATGGGAGAGGAAGAACGTTATTCAAAACTACTCGAGGTTACCTCTCTCAATTTAAAAAGTACACGAAGAATGCTTTTTTACAATTTAGCTCATGAAATCGAGGTCTATCGTCTCTCGAGCTCCATCGTCCCTCTTGCCACTCATCCGGAAGTTAGATGGGATTTTGTTACCCCTTTTCGGAAGGAATGGACAGAGTTGGGTGAAATTATTCGTGAGAATGGCCTGCGCGTAAGCTTTCATCCAAATCAGTTCACACTGTTCACCTCACCACGTGTTGAGGTAACGAATAACGCGGTTGGCGATATGGATTTTCACTTTCGGATGTTAGAAGCAATGGGAGTAGAAAAAACCTCTGTGCTCAATATCCATATTGGCGGTGCTTACGGGGATAAAGAAAAAACGATTCTCCGTTTTCATGATAATTTAAAAAAGCTTCCACGCCATATTAAAGAAGTGATGACACTTGAGAATGATGATAAAACGTATAATGCGGATGAAACGCTTATCGCATGTGAAAAAGAAAACATCCCGTTTGTCTTCGATTACCATCATCACATGGCCAATCAAGGGGAACTTCCACTAGAGGAGATTCTTTCACGAATCTTCCCTACATGGAAAAAAAAGAACCAACAACCTAAAATACATATCTCATCACCAAAGTCAGAAAAAGCCTTCCGTTCTCACGCTGACTTTGTAGATGCCGATTTTTTAATGCCACTGATCGTGGTTCTTCGGGAACACGGGATGGATGTAGATTTTATGATTGAAGCAAAAATGAAGGACTTGGCGATGCTAAAATTGATTGAGGATATCAGTAAGATTCGGGGAGTTAGGCGGATTAGCGGAGGCGCCGTCGAAATGTAAGAACACAATGCTAGGTGCACCTAAAGTACAGACATGTAAAAGGATGCTGAGTAGTCAGCATCCTCGTTTATCGTGAATCATTTGTTATCTCTAGCTCACCTGTGCCTCGAGTAATTTTACTCGAATAAATCTTTTGAGGTTCGAGTATGGAGAGCAAATAACTGATGGCCACTTCCGGATCAACATCCTCTCCACATGTGTATCCGTCAATGGCCGCAAAGCCTTTCTCAGGATAAGTATGGATTGATAAATGACTTTCAGATAATAAGATTAATACCGTAACACCACACGGATGAAAAGCTTCATATTCCATCCCTAGTATTGAAGCTCCGCATCTT
>DASQIV010000239.1:0-2805 GCA_035631415.1 Pseudoneobacillus sp.
AAGGATTCACCTTTTTTAACTTGGTCTCCGATTTTCTTTCTTAAAACAAGTCCCACCGCTAAGTCGATCGTTGATTCTTTTGTTGCTCTTCCGGCTCCTAATAACATGGCAGCAGTTCCAATTTCATCTGCTACAATCTCTTTCACATAGCCATCTTCTTTAGCTTCTAATTCAAATACATACTTTGCTTGAGGCAATTTAGAAGGATCATCGACAACAGAAGCATCTCCGCCTTGTGAGCTTAAAAATACTTTTAATTTTTCAAGAGCCGATCCATCTTTTATGGCGTTTTCTAATAATTGTCGTGCCTCTTCTAAAGAGTTAGCTTTTTTAGCTAAGTAAACCATTTGACTTCCCAATACTAAGCAAAGTTCTTTTAGGTCTTCTGGGCCTTCGCCTCTTAAGGTATCAATTGCTTCCTTCACCTCGAGTGAATTTCCAATAGCAAAACCTAATGGTTGACTCATGTCTGAAATAATAGCCATTGTTCTTCGCTCAACATTATTGCCGATTCTAACCATTGCACGTGCAAGCTCTCTTGAATCCTCTAACGTCTTCATAAATGCACCTGCACCTGTTTTTACATCCAACACGATTGCATCGGCACCGGCAGCTATTTTTTTACTCATAATAGAGCTTGCAATTAAAGGGATACTATCAACTGTTGCTGTTACGTCTCTTAAGGCATATAACTTTTTATCGGCAGGAGTTAAATTACCACTTTGGCCAATGACAGCAATTTTATTTTTGTTAACTAATTCAATAAACTCTTGATTTTCAATTTCAACATGGAACCCTTCTACTGATTCTAATTTATCTATTGTGCCACCCGTATGCCCAAGTCCTCTTCCAGACATTTTGGCAACCGGGACTCCCACTGCTGCAACTAATGGTCCTAAAACTAATGTTGTTGTATCTCCAACTCCACCAGTTGAGTGTTTATCTACCTTTATACCTTCAATTTGTGATAAATCAATTTGATCTCCAGAATCGACCATGGCCATCGTTAAATCTGCTCTCTCACGTTCAGTCATTCCATTAAAGAAAATGGCCATTGTAAAAGCACTTACTTGGTAATCAGGTATCGAACCGTCTGTATAACCATTGATCACAAATTGAATCTCTTCTTTACTTAATTCTAAACCATCACGTTTTTTCTCGATTAAATCTACCATTCTCATGTAAATCACCCATTTCCAATATTCGCTTACAAAGCTCCAAATTCTTTGATTAATTCCTTAACATATAAGAGAAAGTTTGCCTTAACCTTTTCAGTTGTTTCAATAACTTCTTCATGGTTTAATGGCTGATCTAAAATCCCAGCGGCCATATTCGAGATGCAAGAAATACCCATGACCTTCATTCCAGCGTGTCTAGCGACAATAACCTCTGGAACAGTAGACATTCCGACTGCATCTCCACCCATAGTACGAATCATGCGCACTTCAGCAGGAGTTTCATAGGATGGTCCTGTATTTCCCACATAGACTCCCTCTTGTACTTCAATATTTAAATTCTTTGAAACTTCCTTAGCTAATGTTCTTAATTGTTTAGTATAGCTTTCTGACATATCTGGGAAGCGAACACCTAGACGAGAGTCGTTCGGCCCAATTAAAGGATTGTTCCCCATGTTGTTAATATGATCGGAAATAATCATTAAATCACCAGGATTAAAGCTTTCATTAACCCCACCAGCTGCGTTTGTTACGATTAAGATTTCAACACCTAATTCTTTCATTACTCTAACAGGAAAGGTTACCTTTTCAAAGGAATAGCCTTCGTAGTAATGAAATCTCCCCTGCATAGCAACAACTTCAACATTATTTACTGAACCAAAAACAAGTTGCCCAGCATGCCCTTCCACAGTAGAGACAGGAAAATCGGGGATTTCATTGTAAGGAATTTTAACTGCATTCTCAATTTCTTCAGCAAGAACTCCTAAACCTGAACCTAGAATCAATCCAATCTTTGGTACATTACTATATTTTTCTTTTAGAAATGTTGCAGCGTTTTGAATTTTAGCAAAATCCATATTCTTACTCCTTATAATCTAATATTTAATTACTTGTTTAAATCGCTAAGAAAACTTTTACCGTAATTGGGTAACTTTACATTAAAATTATCTGCTACTGTTGCTCCCAAGTCTGCAAAGGTGTCGCGAATTGGTAACTCCTTACCTTCAACCATTTTTTTAGAATATACAAGTAGAGGAACATATTCTCTCGTATGGTCTGTTCCCGGATGAACTGGATCATTGCCATGATCCGCCGTAATAATGAGTAAATCGTCTTCTTGCATTTTTTCAAAAACCTCAGGCAGTCTTGCATCGTATTCTTCTAGCGCTTTTCCATACCCTATTGGGTCACGACGGTGTCCATAAAGTGCATCAAAATCAACTAAATTTAAAAAGCTTAGACCTGTAAAATCCATATCCAGAGTATCGACTAATTTATCCATTCCATCCATATTCGAAACGGTACGTAGAGCCTTAGTCACTCCTTCACCATCGTAAATATCAGAGATTTTTCCAATAGCGATGACATCTAATCCTGAATCTGCTAACTCATTCATGACTGTTCGATCAAATGGTTTTAGTGCGTAATCATGGCGATTAGATGTTCGTTTAAAGTTTCCAGGCTCACCAAGGAATGGTCTAGCAATTACACGACCAACCATGTATTTTTCATCTAAGGTCAGTTCTCTGGCAATCTTACAAATTTTATATTGTTCTTCAATCGGAATAATATCTTCATGTGCAGCAATTTGTAAAACAGAGTCTGCAGATGTATAGACGATTAATGCACC
>DASQIV010000240.1:0-3476 GCA_035631415.1 Pseudoneobacillus sp.
ATAAATGGTTAATTTTTTTACCTAAACTACCAGATACTATTCTATCAGAAGATCCGGGACTAAAAATATTCAGGTCCGAAGAACAAAGAGAACTATGGATAGCTATTAATTCTTTAACGTTCAAATCAAAAGAAGTAATCATCTTACACTTTTTTTTAGATTTAACTTTACAAGAGACCTCGGAATTTTTAAGCATTCCAATTGGTACGTGTAAATCACGTCTCCATACAGCTTTACAACAACTTAGAAGAAAAGTTCTTCCTGGTCACTTTTCATTTATAAAGGAGGAAAATATATTATGAGCAATTTTGATAATCAAATCCGAAATACTCTAAAGGAAGCTACGAAACACAAGAATTTAGAATTAAAATTTGAAGATGTGTGGAATAAAACTAATAGAAATACATTTATTTTAAGAAAGTTATTCTTACAACCTTTGATACCTGTCACTTTAGCATTTTGTATTGTCGTCCCGGTCACTGCTAGCTTCATTAAAGATTGGTATAACTTTTCAGTAGTTAATGAGGTAGATGAAACTTCAGAATCTGTACCTACATTACCATTAGAAATATATCCTGAGCATATAAAGTCATTTAAAAATATTACACTTGATCAAGCAAGAGAAAAAGTTGATTATATAATAATGAGACCAAAAGAGTATGGATTACCGTTAGAAATGTCTACAGCAACAATATCAACAAAAGGTTCAATCTGGATTTGGGATGTATTTCATTCAAAAGATAAATGGGTTGTGGTAAAACAAGACCTTAATGAGGATTTACAGTCCTTTTTCCACTCTAAATTAAAAAAAACCTATGAGCTAAAACCAAATGAAGAAGTAATAGAATTAGAAGGAAAAGAAGCATTGCTTATTCTAGGTGATGAAGGTAGTGGTATTATAAATTTAGGTATGGTTGTAAAACAAGGGGACAATCTTATTTCTTTTGAATTAAAAGGTAATGTCTCTAAAGAAAATATGATTGAATTGGCGAAGACATATCACTAAAGAAGAATTTCCATATTACTTATAAATAAACCGAAAAGTGAAAAAGGCTAAACGGATTAAAGTCCTTTTAGCCTTTATTTATTCTTGTTCCTCTGAGCTAAGAAAACAATTGGGACTTTTACTTCAAGATAAAAATGGCCTTTATTTATTTTCGTTTCAAGGCTTGTTTTGGAAAGCAAACATTATTAGAATTTTTATTTTTTACCTAGGAGGGAAAAATGAGAAATCTATTAGTCCGAAAGTTCTACATTATTTTCTATTTCAAAATGAATAAAAGAAAACAGCTATATTTGGCTGTCAATTTATATTTACAATTCAGAGTTTAATTTAGTTATTGCTTAAAATTGTCGTTTAAAGCCCTTGCCATAAAAGCAGAAAAGTCAGAACGAATTAGATCTTTTTCTGGCTTAAAAGTTCCATCTAAGTAGCCTGTTGTAATTCTAAAAGCTAAAATTCTTTTAATATAAATATAAGAAGCACTTCCTTCATGAACATCTTTGAAAGAAACTTCAACTTCGTCTATAAGATCAAATGCTCTTGCAATAAAAATCCCATTTGACCTCGGGTTACCGGCTCATTAGGACGATAAGTATTATCAGGGAAACCTTTTATTATACCCCTTTCTACAGCTGCTTTAATAAATCCTGATGCTGAAGAGGAAGTACCTACGTCTTTAAAACCTGTTTCTCCTTGACCCCCGTTAAGACCTAATGCGCGCCCAATCATAATGGCTGCCTGTGCCCGTGTAACTTTATCGTTAGGTCGGAAGCTACCATTAGGGAATCCAGTTATTATTTCTCTTGTAAGAAGGTAATTTATTTCATTATAGAAACGATGAGTACTGATTAAATCTCCGAATGAGTTGGTACTCCTTTTTTCTATAAAAATTCTATTACTATTACTAATATTACCTGAAGCATCTTTAGCAGTAATCTCGAGCATAGTGCCAGCTATATGAGGATCCATAGCCACTAGAAAAGTTCCGTCACTAAATGTGACCGTAGATGCTATTTCAATACCATTTGAATTAACAGAAATAACAGAACCAGGTTCAGCTATTCCATTTATATTTGTAGATTTCTTGATTAATACAAACAAAAAAGCTAGTGTTTTTCCTAGCTTTTTTGTTCAATAATCAGAGTTAATGGGTAGTTGTCTATTTCTAAATTGAACCCAAGAGGGAAGTTACGGAATTAATAACTTTTGTCCTATCCAAATGGCAGAACTAGATAATTTATTTGCATCATTGATTGCTTGAATTGTTGTGTTAAATTGATTAGCAATTTTCCACAATGTATCCCCAGACTGAACGATATACACTTTCCCTATCATTTCAGGAATAATTAACTTTTGACCTACCCATATATAGACATTCGTTCCTAATTTATTTGCATCTATTACGTTTTGGATAGGGACATTATATTGATTAGCAATTTTCCAAAGGGTTTCGCCGGATTGAACGATATGTGTTTTTTGCGGTTTTGGTACGGTAAGATTTTGTCCCACCCATAAGTAGGCAGTAGGATCTAGCTTATTTATATCTAGAATGGTATGAACCGTGGTACCAAATTGGTTCGCAATTTTCCATAGTGTATCCCCAGCTTTTACTACATAAATCTGTTGGTTCGGTGGAACTGGGTCCGGAGCTGGTGGCTGTTCCGGTTGAACATTGCCATCAGGATCCACATATTGTTCATCCTTTGGTGTTGCAAATACGTAGAGTTTATTCCCTGAGTTGGCAATGAGATAATGATCCGTTATGAGCACAGGCTCAATTTTTTCATTCGGAAATGCTATGGTATGCTCGTGATTACCTGTATTAATATCATAAAATTGGATTTTTCCTTCATATTCCAATATAAGTTGATTGCTTGTTACAAGTAAAGGACCTCTAGAAGAAGACGATCCACCTTGGCGTTTAAAGGACACATTGAACTTTACTGTTCCATCTTTGGTGATACCGATAAGCATTCCTGAACTTGTTCTACCATAGATCGTGTTTTCATTCGCCGATATATCATGTCTGTAAAAACCAGAAAATCCTAATGGTTTCTTCCAAGCGATTGCTCCATTACTAGTATTATGCGCATAAACTGTAGGTTGACCAGAAATAAACACCTTATCGCCTGCAACAAATGGTACAAGAGCAAAATCAGAAAAGCTAGCAGTCCAAACAACTTGACCGTTTGATTTTTGCAGAGCAAATAGTTTTCTTTCTATTTCTGTGATGGCAAAAATTTTATCATCAGAGGCAGAAATAGTTCCAGTCATATACAGTGGTTTTGAAAATGTGTAGGTCCACTTAAGTTCTCCTGTTTGATTGTTTATAGCTCGAATAAGAGTATTATCGGCTAAATAAAAATACTGATCATCAAAAGTGATTTCGTTACCACCAAAATTCTTTTCCCATAGAATGGACTTATTAAAACCTTCATCTTTTAATAAATAGGTTCGATCTTTTGTAATTAAT
>DASQIV010000241.1:0-7709 GCA_035631415.1 Pseudoneobacillus sp.
TTGTCCAGCGCAAGCGTCCTAGCCCCGCGCTTTTCTTATAAGTTAGTGGGTTTCGTTGGTTTTGGCGGCACTTGCAATGACTGGAAAGAAGGGGTAAAATACGCATAGGAATCGAAATGCGGTCGACAAAAACGCGACGTCCTGTCGCATTGTCGACACTAGGACATCCTGTCCGTCGGAAGCGGCTCGCATAGCCCCGACAAGTAAAAGACGCTTTCAGGAAGAAGGTGTTCTTTACCTTCATCCTGAAAGTGGCTTTTGACCTCGAGGGGCTAGCCGCTGGAGCTAGACAACATACGGAGGTGAGTTCAGTTGGATATGGAATTATTGATAAAACAAATTACACAAGAGGTAATGACTCAAATTACGAACGCGGGTGCTAGCAAGCCAGTACAAGCAGTTACTGCAGTATCTTCTAGCACATACTTTGACAACAAAGTCATTACTGGACCACAAATTGCCCGACTGATTGATCATACATTATTAAAACCAGAAAGCACGAAAGATCAAATCGTACAGATTTGTAAGGAAGCAATCGAGTACAACTTTGCTACGGTTTGTGTGAATCCATTTTGGGTAAGTACGGCGGCTGAAGTTCTAAAAGGAAGTAAAGTTGGTATTACAACAGTAGTAGGCTTTCCTTTAGGGTCAACTAGCACATTCTCAAAAATTTCTGAAGCACGCGATGCCTTAGCGGATGGTGCGACTGAAATTGATATGGTTATTAACATTGGAGCGTTAAAGTCAGGCGACTACGAAACAGTGAAGAAAGACATTGAAGGAGTCGTATTAGCTGTTAAAGGCCAAGCGATCGTCAAAGTTATTATCGAGACAGGTTTCTTAACTGATGAAGAGAAGAAAAAGGCATGTATGCTATCTAAAATGGCTGGAGCAGACTTTGTTAAAACTTCAACAGGTTTTGGACCTGGTGTTGCTACACCAGAAGATATTGCTTTAATGCGTGAAGCAGTAGGGCCAGAGATGGGAGTTAAGGCTTCAGCTGGTGTACGTGATTTAGATACAGCACGTAAATTAGTAGCTGCTGGTGCAACTCGCATCGGAGCAAGTGCTGGTATTGCAATCGTAAAAGGCGAAAAAGGAACAGGTAGCTACTAAACATGTAGGTTCAAAGACCCTAACCATTAGGGTCTTTTCCTTAAATAGCAGTAAGTATGTATCAGAATTATCATTATATTGATAAAAGTATGGATACTCTGTATAATAAGGATAGAAAACGCTTACATTTCAGGAAGGTGTGGGGGAATGAATACTATTGCTAAGCAAATAGTACAGATGAGAACATTAAAAGGCTGGGATGTTGACGAGTTTGCTAATGTTGTTGGTTTAGATACTGAAATCATTAGAAATCTTGAACAAGGATCAATAGACCCACAGCTCTCTATATTGGAAAAAATTTCAAATACATTGAACTGCAGTTTTAAAATCGGAGATGTTTCGATTTAAATAATGACCATTACAACAGTCTGCATATTGGTAGACTGTTTTTTATATGTTTAACAATTTATAAACAAATATTCTACTATTGCCTGCATTCTTAATAAGACTTGTCTTTTTTAGGGCAAATCTCTATAATTGTGAGTGGTTTATAAATGGAAATATAATTTTTGATGATATAGATATTGATAAGAAATGAGGAGTGGCTAAATGGCTTTAACAGCTGGTATTGTTGGCTTGCCAAACGTTGGTAAATCAACATTATTTAACGCAATTACACAAGCGGGAGCGGAATCCGCTAACTATCCGTTTTGTACAATCGATCCAAATGTGGGGATTGTAGAAGTTCCTGACGAACGCTTAACCAAATTAACGGAGCTTGTGCAACCTAAGAAAACAGTTCCAACTGCATTTGAGTTTACTGATATTGCTGGTATCGTTAAAGGTGCAAGTAAAGGTGAAGGTTTAGGAAACAAATTCCTTGCCAACATCCGCGAAGTAGATGCTATCTGTCAGGTAGTACGTTGTTTTGTTGATGAGAATATTACACATGTATCAGGTAAAGTTGATCCAATTGATGATATTGAAGTGATTAACCTTGAGTTAATTCTTGCTGATTTAGAGTCTGTCGAAAAAAGATTCGGCCGTGTTGAGAAAATGGCACGTCAAAAAGATAAAGATGCAATGGTTGAAATAGAAGTATTAACGATGCTTAGAGATGCTTTTGAAGCTGAAAAGCCTGCACGTACTGTTGATTTCACAGACGAGCAATTGAAAATTGCAAAAGGACTTCACCTTCTAACTATTAAGCCTGTTCTTTATGTAGCAAACGTTTCCGAGGATGATGTTGCAGATCCATCTGGTAACGAATATGTTCAAAAGGTTCGTGAATTTGCTGCTAAAGATAATGCAGAGGTTATCGTTATTTGTGCTAAAATCGAATCTGAAATTGCTGAACTTGATGGTGAAGAAAAAGCGATGTTCTTACAAGAATTAGGCATTGAAGAATCTGGTTTAGACCAATTAATTAGAGCAGCTTACAGCTTACTTGGACTAGCTACTTATTTTACAGCTGGAGTTCAAGAGGTTCGTGCCTGGACTTTCCGCAGAGGGATGAAAGCTCCACAATGTGCAGGTATCATTCACTCTGACTTTGAACGTGGATTTATTCGTGCTGAAACTGTTGCTTATGAAGATTTATTAGCAGGTGGAAGTATGACTGCTGCTAAGGAAGCTGGAAAAGTTCGACTTGAAGGTAAAGAATACGAAGTAAAAGACGGAGATATTATCCACTTCCGTTTTAATGTTTAATATATAGAAGATTAAACCCCTTTTTTAAGGGGTTTTTCTTTTGAAACAGTGAGTATTTGTAGTTCCATATCCATAATTCCGTCAAGTTTGGTATTTATTCCGTCATTTTTTTTTAGCATAATTCCGTCAAACTAGTTAGGAATCCCGTCAAGTTCACAATTTATTCCGGAAGTTCACAAATTGAAAGTAAAAATGTAGCTCGTGAATCATGTCGTTGCTTTTAAGAAAAGACTATGCTATACTTTTACCTTGTGAGTAATGAATAATTGCTCCTTGCCCAATAGGGCCGTTTAGACCAAAAGGAGGTGACAGTGATGAGAAAGTACGAAGTTATGTACATCATCCGCCCAAACATTGAAGATGAAGCTAAAAAAGCTCTAGTTGAGCGTTTCAGTGGAATTTTAACTGATAATGGTGCGGAGGTCGCAGAAGCGAAAGATTGGGGTAAGCGTCGTCTTGCATATGAAATCAATGATTTCCGTGATGGCTACTACCAATTAGTGAAAGTTAACGCTTCACCAGCTGCGGTAGAAGAATTCTCTCGTTTAGCTAAGATCAGCGAAGATATCATTCGCCACATCGTTATTAAAGAAGAAGAATAAGACTTAACATATAATATAAACATCAAAAGTTCCACGTGAAACATGTTAGAAGAGAGGAGTTGGTTCTGATGATGAATCGAGTTATTCTTGTTGGAAGATTAACAAAAGACCCTGAACTAAGATATACTCCAAACGGAGTACCTGTTGCCACTTTTACACTGGCAGTAAATCGTACATTTACTAATCAGCAAGGTGAAAAGGAAACGGACTTTATTAACTGTGTTATTTGGCGCCGTCCTGCAGAAAACGTTGCTAATTTCCTTAAAAAAGGAAGCTTAGCTGGCGTTGACGGACGTATTCAAACGCGCAATTATGAAGGACAAGATGGAAAACGTGTATACGTGACAGAAGTTATGGCCGAAAGTGTTCAATTCCTTGAACCTAAGGGTGCTGCATCAGGTGATCGCGGTGAAGGCGGATACTACAATAATCCTCCAAAAGAGAGAGCTCCATTCGGTAACCAGAATCAACAACAATCTAACAATCAAGGTTACGATCGTCTAGATCAAGATCCATTTGCAAATAGTGGACAAATTGATATTTCTGACGATGATCTTCCGTTCTAAATTCGGAAGCCTTATTCATAAGAGGAACGAACGATTAACTATCTTATAAAAAAGGAGGCGCTTATAATGGCAGGTCAAGGTGGACGCAGAGGCGGACGTGCAAAACGTCGTAAAGTGTGTTATTTCACTTCTCATGGAATCACAAAAATTGATTACAAAGAAGTAGATCTTCTTAAGAAGTTTATTTCTGAACGTGGAAAGATTTTACCACGTCGTGTAACTGGTACAAGCGCGAAATACCAACGTAAATTAACGATTGCTATCAAACGTGCTCGTCAAATGGCTTTATTACCATACGTTTCTGGTGAATAATAACCATTCCAAGCAGTAGGGAGAAATCCTTACTGCTTTTTTATTTATACATATCTACACATTTATCCTTTTATATCTTTGTTTTTAGATTGATAAGTTGAACGATACGCTAATAGACAGTAAAATAAGTTAAATACAGATTTTTGTCATTGGGGTGAAAAGGTGAAAAATGCTCGAAGGCTTACGGAAGGGGCAGTGTTATTAGCCATCTTTGCCGTATTATTGCTGTTAAATTTATATGTGCCATTTTTAGGGTTAGTTGTTATATGGTTTTTACCTTTACCATTTATTTATTTTTCTTGGAAAAATGATTGGAAGGGTATTATTGTTTTTTTAGTTTCTTCTTTAGCATTATCTATGATAGTAGGATCATTTCTTGCTATTCCAATGGCGTTGCTATTTGGTACAACGGGAATTGCATTGGGTTATTTGAGTCAGAAGAATAAAAGTCGAACGACTATATTAATGGTTGCATCTTTAGTTTTCTTAATTAATTTATTAATTCAATATGGTATTGCAGTTGCGTTCTTTAAATTTAATTTTATTGAAGAAGCAACGACGATGCTAAAAAAATCATTTGATATGTCTTCTCAAATATTAAATTCTGTTGGAAATGATGCTGAAGCTGCTAAGCTTAAGGAACAGTTGGATGCTTTTATTATGATGATTAATACATTGATGCCAAGCATGTTTGTGGTTAGTTCCTTAATATTTGTATTCTTACTTCAATTATTAAATTTTCCTATTCTAAAAAGATTTGGTATGAACGTCACACATTGGATGGCGTTTAGAGACATTTCATTACCAAAAAGCATTCTTTGGTACTATTTGATTACGGTCATACTCTCGCTTATATTAAAACCGGAAGCAGACAGCTATCTTTATATCGCTTTATCAAATTTAGCTTATATTTTGCAAATAATATTAATCATTCAAGGCTTATCTTTTGTTTATTTTGTAAGTCATTATAAAGGGTGGCCAAAAGCAATCCCGGTATTAGTGACGGTGTTTCTATTCTTAATTCCTTTGGTGCTTTATATTATTAGGATATTAGGTATAATTGATTTAGGGTTCGATTTAAGGAAAAGATTAGTGAAAAAATGAGGTTCATCGTGTTAGGTAGAGGTTAAAATTGAACTTCTCTTCTTCACGGCTGAAGTTTTTACTTTATAGGAGCTGAAAAAATGCCTGCATATTTAGAAAAGCGTTCTATACGCTACCTATTATATGGGTTAATGGGATTAACTTTGTTGATGCTTGGTGCTCTAACCTATTATAATTGGGTCTTTGGGCTTATCGGATTGATTATTCTGTTTGTTCCCTACTATTATATTTTTGAAGTGGATCGTAAACAGAGAAAAGAAGTGGAAGAATACATATCTACCTTATCCTACCGTGTGAAAAAGGTAGGCGAAGAAGCCTTAATGGAAATGCCAATAGGGATCATGCTTATTAATGATGAATACTTTATTGAATGGGCCAATCCGTTTTTAGCCTCTTCTTTTGATGAAGATACTTTAGTTGGTAGGTCTTTATACGATGTAGCAGATGTATTGGTCCCACTCATAAAACAAGAAGTGGAGACAGAAAACATTTTGCTGCACGACAGAAAGTTTCGAGTGATTCTTAAACGTGATGAACGACTTTTATACTTTTTTGACGTAACAGAACAGTCCGAAATTGAAAAAATGTATCACGATGAACGTACCGTTATTGCCATTATTTTTCTAGATAATTATGATGAGTTAACACAAGGTATGGATGATCAAATGAGAAGTAGTTTGAATAGTATCGTTACTTCGATTTTGAATAAGTGGGCAACAGATAATGGTGTTTTCTTAAAAAGAGTTTCATCCGAAAGATTTATCGGGGTATTTAATGAACACATTTTAAATCAGTTAGAAAAAGGAAAATTCACCATTTTAGATGAAGTAAGGGAAACGACAGCGAAACAAAATGTTCCTCTTACCCTCAGTATTGGTGTGGGGGCGGGTGTAACCTCTTTACCTGAATTAGGAACTCTCGCACAATCGAGCTTAGACTTAGCACTGGGCCGTGGTGGCGACCAAGTTGCAATTAAGCAGCCAAATGGGAAGGTAAAGTTTTTTGGTGGAAAGACAAATCCAATGGAAAAAAGGACTCGTGTACGAGCTAGAGTCATTTCACATGCCTTAAAAGAGTTGATTTCAGAAAGTGATAAAGTAATCGTAATGGGACATAAAAATCCTGATATGGATGCTGTAGGAGCTGCTATTGGGATTCAAAAAGTAGCGCAAATGAACCAACGTGAAGGTTATATTGTGATGAATTTCCATGAGATTGATACCGGAGTTAAAAGGTTAATGGAAGAAACTAAAAATAACGAGAAACTATTCTCAAGGTTTATTTCACCTGAACAAGCACTTGAAATTTCTACTGATGATACATTGTTAGTTGTAGTCGATACACATAAGCCTTCTCTGGTTATTGAAGAAAGGTTACTAACCAAAATCGATAAAGTAGTTGTCATTGACCATCACAGAAGAGGGGAAGAATTTATTGAAAATCCTCTTCTCGTCTACATGGAACCTTACGCCTCTTCAACTGCTGAACTTGTAACGGAGCTATTAGAATATCAACCAAAACGTTTGAAAATAGAAATGCTTGAAGCGACTGCCTTATTAGCTGGAATTATTGTCGATACAAAAAGCTTTACATTACGGACAGGGTCTAGAACCTTTGATGCTGCATCCTATTTACGTGCTCAAGGTGCTGACACCGTTTTAGTTCAAAAGTTCTTAAAAGAAGATGTCCAAACGTATGTAAGAAAAGCAAAATTAATTGAATCCGTAGAATTTGTCTATGAGGGTATTGCTATCGCAAAAGGGAAAGAAAACGATCTATTTGATCAAGTAGTCATTGCACAAGCTGCAGACACCCTTTTAACCATGGATGGCGTACAGGCGTCATTTGTCATTTCAAAGCGGAGTGACCAAGTCATTGGGGTAAGTGCTCGCTCATTAGGTGGAGTAAACGTGCAATTAATTATGGAAAGCTTAAGTGGTGGAGGGCATTTAACCAATGCAGCTACGCAGCTTACAAATATGTCTATTGAAGAAGCAGAACAAAAATTAAAAGCCGCTATTACAGATTATTTTGAGGGAGGAAAAAAAGAATGAAAGTCATCTTTTTAAAAGACGTTAAAGGTAAAGGAAAAAAAGGCGAAGTAAAAAATGTAGCAGATGGATATGCTCAAAACTTTCTTATTAAGCAAGGTCTAGCAGTAGAGGCAAATCAAGCCGCTGTTTCAAGCTTAAATGCTCAAAAGAAAAAAGAAGAAAAGGAAGCTGCTGCAGAGCTTGAAGAAGCTAAAAAGTTTAAAGTGGAGTTAGAAAAGATTACGGTTGAATTGACTGCGAAATCAGGTGAAGGTGGCCGATTATTTGGTTCCATTACAACAAAACAAATTTCAGATGAACTACAA
>DASQIV010000242.1:0-11873 GCA_035631415.1 Pseudoneobacillus sp.
AAGGTTTAGGAAAATGCACTTTCTTTAAAAATTTTCTCCATACAACTCCTGCTAAAGAAATGAGTATCAATAATGAACCAATCCCTACCATTGCATTAAATAGAGTATGAATGAATAAAGGTGGCCATAATTCTTCAGGAAAGTCATTTAAGCCAACAACAACAGTATCAAAGCTATTACCTGAAAGAAAGCTTAACGCCCAGGGGATTTCAATCGCCCATTTTACAGACTCTGTTTCACGATCAGTAAATCCACCAATAGCCAATGGAGCATGTGATTGCGTTTCAAACAGTCCTTCTGCAGCTGCTAGTTTTTCTGGTTGATATTCATGTAAATATTGTGCTGACTCGTGACCGTTTAAGGCTGTAAGAAGTGAAAAAACGCCACCTACTACGAGGCTAATCATGAGTGCTTTTTGATGAAATAAATATACTCTTGATCCAATTTCATTCTTCATCATTTTGAAGGCAGCCACAGCACCAACGACAAATGCGCCTACTACATAGGCTGATAAGGCTACATGTCCAGCTGTCACTAGAAAGCTAGGATTAAAAAACGCTGCCCAAGGATCAATATCAACAAATTTCCCATCTACATAATTAAAACCTGCTGGAGTCCCCTGAAAAGCATGGACGTTTGTTATCAAGACAGCGGAAGCTAGAGCGCCAAGAGCCACAAATATCAAACTTAAAACTCTCATCCAAGGGGCAATTCTTTCGGCGGCATAAACATAGATAGACATAAAAAGAGCCTCCACGAAAAAGGCGTAAATCTCAATCTGAAATGGAAGGGGCATAACTCGACCAATAACTTCCATAAATCCAGGCCATAAAAGAGAGAGTTGTACCCCTGCAATCGTTCCTGTCGGGATTCCAACTCCAAGTAAAACGCCAAAAGCTTTGGTCCAGCGTTTGGCCATAACGACATAGTCCTGATCCTTCGTTTTTTGATACAGAAGCTCTGCTACGATCATCATTAATGGAAGACCAACTCCAATAGTAGCAAATATAATATGGAAGGCCATTGTTGTTCCGAATAAGGAACGGGCAATTACTAAATTGTCCATGAAACTTTCGTCCTTTCAATAATTTCATATATTTCCATATTGTCTACAATTTAGGAAGTTATATGTATAAAAAAAGAACACCCTCCGTAAAATGGAAAGGGTGTTCACAGTTTATTCACTTAACGCCTTTGAAATAGATTGTAAATTTTTATTCATTAGGGTGAAATAAGTTTCATTGTTTTGTAAATCGGCTTCTGTTAATGTCGCAAGATTATGAAGCGTTAAAGGCTTAGCACCGATTTCATCTTGCAGAATTTTTCCGAGTTTTGGGCTCGTATTTTGTTCAAAAAAGATGTAATTTAGGTTTTTTTCTTTCGCTACTTTTACAATGTCCTCTAAGTCTTTCTGCGAAGGCTCTGTTGCTGTGGATAGCCCAGAAATACTAATTTGATGTAATCCATAACGTTTTTCCCAATACCCGAAAGCAGAATGAGAAACAATAATATCTTTTTGTTTCGCGTTTGTTATCGTTGTTTCGAAAGAGGAATTTAGTTGAGTTAATTCTTCTGATAGCTTTTGATAATTTGCCTCAAATGTTTTTGCTTTATCAGGAATTTCTTTTATAAGTGAATCTTTAATGGACATGGCAAGTTCATTTGCATAAATAGGGTCCAACCAGACATGAGGATCAATATCTCCGTGTTCATGTTCATTTTCCTGAATATCATCATCTTCTTTTTCTGTTTCGTTTTCATGTTCAAGATTTAAATGTTCACCCACAGCCACTAATGTAACGTCCTCGTTTTTTAGCGTGGATTTTGCCTTTTCTACAAATCCTTCAAGCCCAAGTCCGATATAAAAAAATAAATCAGCATCTGCTAAAGTCATCATATCTCGTTGGGAAGGCTCAAACGTATGTTCATCGGCACCAGCGGGGTAAATAGTATCAACTGTGACAAGATCACCAGCAATTCTTTTCGTGAAGTATTGTAGCGGGTAGACAGTTGTATATACCGTTAGTTTCCCAGAATCCTTTTTCACTTCTTTCGAATTTGGTGTGCAGCCGGTGATAAAAGAGCTAATAAGTAGTAAAATAGTCAAAAATATAAGTGCTTTTTTCAAGAGTATTCCTCCTCTATGAACTTAAATCGTATTTATTCCGATTTACAGTTTAAAAAAATAGTCAGTTGTTATTATTTGTACTTTTAAGTATTTTTACATAAAATAGTATTAATACGGAATGATTCCGATTTCCCTTTTGTATCATACATAAATTTTTTCGTATTGGCAAGGGAATATTTTGGTTGTTAGAATAAACTTTGAAGTGATTATTTTAGAAGGACAGGTGAGTTTAATGGAAAATTCTAGATTATTAGACAAAATCTTATCTTATAATGAAAAGTTTGTGGAAGAAAAGCGATATGAGGAATATGAAACAACTAAGTTTCCTAATAAGAAAATGGTCATTTTAACATGTATGGATACCCGTTTACTTGAGCTCTTACCAAAAGCCATTAATGCTTCAAATGGCGATATAAAATTAGTTAAAAATGCAGGTGCTTTAATTATGCATCCTTTTGGAAGTATTATGCGAAGTATACTTGTCGCTGTTTATGAATTGCAAGCAGAGGAAGTCATAGTCATTGGTCACCACGATTGTGGTATGAGTGGAATGAAAGCAGAGCCGGTAATTGAAAAAATGAAATTAAAAGGCATTACAGAGGAAACTTTACAAACTCTTTCTTATTCAGGAATTAATGTTTCTGAATGGCTCGAAGGCTTTACGTCTGTAAATGATAGTGTAGCTCACAGTGTGGATATAGTTAAAAAACATCCATTAATGCCAAAAGATATTCCTGTTCATGGGTTAGTCATAGACCCTAAAACTGGAAAACTAGACTTAGTCATCAATGGATATAACGAGTAGGATTTATTTACTATTTACTGGTTTGTTTTATCATTTGGCCATTTCTCTGGTACTGGATCTAGTCCACCAGGATGAAGAGGATGACATTTTAAGATTCTTCTAATCGTCAACCATCCACCTTTAAATGGACCAAACCGGGAGATTGCTTCTAATCCATAATGGGAACATGTTGGATAGAACCGACATGTAGGCGGTTTTAAAGGTGAAATTGCCATTTGGTAAAAACGAATCAATCCTATTAATACTTTTTTTATCATTATTATCAACCACTTTTTAATTAGTAAAATTATTATTTGTATATATGATTGAACGTTATCATAATTTTTATCATCAGTCCAAAAAAATAAATTCAATGTAAACTGATGAAATAACTCGGAATTTAATATATAATATAAAAAGACAAAGGATAGAGGAGTGAAACATATGCCTTCAGTTGAAAGCTTTGAATTAGATCATAACGCCGTTAAAGCACCTTACGTAAGACACTGTGGTGTTCATAAAGTAGGTAGCGATGGGGTTGTAAATAAATTTGATATCCGATTTTGCCAACCAAATAAACAAGCAATGAAGCCTGATGTCATTCATACGTTAGAGCATTTACTTGCTTTTACACTTCGTAAACATTGTGAAAAATACGATCATTTTGATATTATTGATATTTCTCCGATGGGGTGTCAAACAGGTTATTATTTAGTCGTAAGTGGTGAACCTACAGTAGAAGAAATTATCGATCTCCTTCATGATACAATGGCAGATGCACTTGAAACAGTTGAAATTCCAGCTGCAAATGAGACGCAATGTGGCCAAGCTAAATTACATGATCTTGAAGGTGCAAAACGATTAATGCGTTTTTGGCTTGAACAGAGTAAAGAAGATCTAAAACAAGTATTTGCATAAAAAAAAAGGACTCATAAGAATTTTATTCTTGTGAGTCCTTTTGCTTATTTATTTCTGGTTCTTCGTTTTTTAGTATTTCAGGTTTTATGGGATCAACCGTGTGTTTAAACTGATAAGCCTTTGAAGTAGTCCCAACAGCTAAAAGAAGAACAACCAAAACAATCACAATAGAAATAATTAAGATAGTTATCATTTTACTCTCCCCCTATCGTTTATATAGTACCATATTTTCTTATTAAAATAGGACTTAAAATCCATAAAAATAGACTTCTCCTTAATAGGAAAAGTCCAAGTATGTATGTATAATCTTTTATAGTGTGATAATTGGTTTATAAAATAATACTAAACTTAGTGAATGTTCCTATGCGTGAATATCGGGGCTCTTCGTTGGCCGTATTCTTCTTGAGCAAATTTCCCTTTTAAGCTTTCGATTAAATAAACACCCATAAGATTGTATAACTCCTGCTTATCCATTTCTTGAATGATATGTAATAAATCCTCATATTCCATTTCCTCTAAAAAGGCAAATGCTAACATATCGATATCTTCTTCGTCTCCAGTTAGTTTGTCGCGATAAAGTTCGTATAGTTCATCCACTAACTTCATATTTTTCACTCCCTTCAAAAAAAATGCTCTTATTTATTCAATACCCTTTTAAAAGAAAGTTATTCCTATTAGGGCTTGATTATTATCGGGATATCTATAATATTTTAAAACTTGCATAAATTATATACCATTGTGGGAAACGAATAATAGTATTAATTCAAAAATTCATCCAGAAATATCTCGACTTCTAATGTCGAAAAAAAGCGAATTTTAGGTATCAATATAGTATTTTTATGTAAAGGAAGATGTGAATAATGGACCAAAAAAAGACCTACTATATCGAAGTAGCTACAGGGGAAATTTCTCAAAGTGCAACAAGCTCGACTTGGAATTATAAAATTGAAGCAACTGATGAGGAAATTATAAAATTACGGGAATATTTTGATCAAAACTATTAAAATGAATGGCAAAATTTCTTTCGTGCACATGTACCTTTTGTGCAATACCATTATGACCGTGAAAATGATGCCTATGACGAGACAATGAAAGAAGTATATGGAATGCTTCATGATCTAGGGGATGAAGAGACAAAAAAACATATTGAAAGTATGGGAATCCTGAAATAAAAACCTATGGTGTTTGTTTTCCATAGGTTTTTCATTGTTTAAATATGGAAAGTACACACCAGTTTCTTATGCATTTTGATTCTTTCTCCAGCTAAAATCATTTTCCTGTATAATTTAGTGTAGAGAAAGATCAAATAAGGGGTAAGAAGAATGAATGAATTTATAGATTGCAATGGATACAAGGTGCAATTTTTTGACGAAACGGAAGAAATAAATGACGCTATCAAGCATGTTCTTATTATTTGTAAATTTAAAGAAAAATGGTTACTAACCAATCATAAAAGTCGGGGGTGGGAGTTCCCTGGGGGGAAAGTAGAAAAAGGTGAAACTTTAGAGGAAGCGGCAAATCGTGAAGTTTGGGAAGAAACAGGTGCTATATTAAAAAATTTAACAACTATAGGTACATACAAGGTTTATGATGCAAAAGGCACCTTCAGTAAAAAAGTGTTTTTTGGAGTGGTTGATCATATCGAAAGCACTGGAAATTACCTTGAAACAAATGGGCCAGTCCTTATTGATGAACACCAATTACAACAAGAAAGATTTCAAAGAAACTATAGTTTTATCATGAAGGATCAAGTGCTAGATATCTGCTTAGCGAAATTAAACACAAAAAAGGGTGTATATTAAGGAATACACCCATTAGGTTGCATTTTAGGAACTTTAAAATGGCAATTAGGTTGCATTTTAGGAACTTTAAAATGGCAACTAGGTTGCATTTTAGGAACTTTAAAATGGCAATTAGGTTGCATTTTTTCAGGAATGTGCAAATTCCATTTTATTGACTTTTAATTAATTTTTTTTCAATATAATCAACAAGCTGGTACATTAGTGTTGCAAACACGGCAATGACTAATAGTGATAGTAGCACAAGGGTAAAGTTAAAAACTTGGAACCCATATATAATCATATAACCGAGACCTTTTGAAGCTACAAGGAATTCTCCAACAATGACTCCAACCCAAGACAACCCTACATTCACTTTTAAAGTGGAAATAATGGTTGGAAAGCAAGCCGGAAGAATCGCTTCTCTAAAGCATTGTAAACGAGTTGCGCCGAAGGTTTGTAAAACCTTTAAATAGTTTGGATCGACTTCTTTAAAAGCAGTATAAATCACGATGGTCGTGATAATGATGGAGATAATCGCCCCCATTGCAATTACAGATGTCAGTCCAGGACTTAAGGCAACAATCAGTATGGGACCTAAAGCCACTTTAGGCATTGAATTCAGTACAACGAGGTACGGGTCTAACACTTTTGAGAGAAACGGCGACCACCAAAGAATAGCTGCTAGCAAGGTCCCTAGGAAAGTACCAAGAATAAAACCAAAAACAGTTTCCATTAATGTGATACCCGTGTTTGCAATTAGAGTGCCATCCTGGATTTTTGTTAGAAGTAATCCGAAAATTTTGGAGGGGGAACTAAAGATTAATGGGTCAACCCAATTTCTTTGACTGGCTAGCTCCCATAAGGAAAAAAACAAAATAAAGATAAGGATTTGGTAAAATCTAACCCATTTTTTCTCACGTTTTAACGAATCTATATATTTTTGATGGAGGAGGTTGGTTTGATTATCTTGCATAAAGGGACTCCACCTCCTTCCATATCATTTGAAAAATATTTGTGTATTGCTCATGATTTCGTGCGTTGAACGGAGTCAATTTCCTTAACTCATCAGGGATAGAAAAAACTTTATGGACTCTACCTGGATTAGCTGCAAATAAATAGACCCTATCGCTCATCGCAATCGATTCACCAATATCATGAGTGACAAGAATCGCTGTTTTTCCAAAAGCCTTAAGTGTATTTGATACTAAATCTTCTAGTTTTAATTTTGTTTGATAGTCTAATGCTGAAAATGGTTCATCTAGCATTAGAATTTTAGGCTCTGTTGCTAAAGTTCGAACAAGAGCAACCCTCTGTCTCATTCCACCTGAAAGTTGTTTTGGATACTGCTTTTCTACTCCATTTAAGCCCATTTTACTTAGTAGTTCTAAAGTGTATTGTTTATTTTCAGCAGTTAATTGGTCTGATAATTTGAGACCTAATAATATATTATCTTCGATTGTTTTCCATGGAAAAAGATAGTCTTGTTGAAGCATGTAACCGATTTTATAGCTTGATTGGTCAATGGGATTTTTCTCAAGATAAACCTTACCCTGTGTAGGTTGGATAAGACCCGCAATAATAGATAATAGAGTCGTTTTTCCACAGCCACTAGGGCCAAGGAAGGAGATGAATTCTCCCTCCTCAATATCGATTGAAACATCGGAGAGGGCCGTTGTAGCCGATGTTTTGGTAAAATAGGTGTGATGAACATGATCAATCTCTAAAAAGCTCATTAAGCGGCCTCCCTATTAGTAAAATGGATTTTATTTCATGACTCCTTCTGCAACCTTGGTATTCACTAGTGTTTGATGATCAATATTTTTTGGTAGCTCGCCTGCTTCATCCATAATATCCTGAAGGTTATTCCACTCTTCTTCATCTAAGATAGGATCAGTAGCATAGGAACCTTGACTGTTATAACGTTCAACCACAGTTGCAATTAATTCGACGTCTGTATCAGGAAATTGTGGCTTGATTGCTTCAGCCACCTCTTGTGCAGAATGGGATTGGACCCATTGCTGGGCTTTATAAATAGCTCTGGTGAACTTTTCGACCATTTCGGCATTTTCCTTCATCGTGCTTTCTTTTGTCATAAAAGTAGTATAAGGAACGTGGCCAGATTCTTTTCCAAATGAAGCCACAATATGTCCTTTTCCTTCTTTTTCAAATATACTTGCAGTAGGTTCGAATAATTGGACAAAGTCGCCTGTTCCTGAAGAGAAAGCTGGGGCGATGTTAGCAAAGTCAACATTTTGAATTAGTTCTAAGTCATTTTGTGGGTCAATACCGTGCTTTTTTAATACAAATTCACCAACCATTTGTGGCATTCCACCTTTACGTTGGCCTAAGAATGTGCTTCCCTTTAATTGGTCCCAAGAAAAATTATCGATTTTATCTCGTGAAACAAGAAAGGTGCCATCCGTTTGAGTTAACTGTGCAAAGTTAATCACTTTGTCTTTAGCATCCTGGGCATATACATAAATCGATGTTTCTGAACCCACCAGAGCAATATCAACACCACCGGAAAGTAGGGCAGTCATCGTCTTATCACCACCTGGAACCGTTGTAACCTCCACATCCAGACCCTCATCTTTAAAAAAACCTTTTTCCAGGGCAACATATTGGGGAGCATAAAAAATAGAATGGGTAACTTCAGCTACTTTCACTTTTTGCACTTTGTCTTTACCGCAGGCAGTTAATGCAAACATTAAAATGAAAATAATCAGTGATGTAAAACCTATATTGAGCCAATTTTTTTTCATACCGTTTTCCTCCTGACACTTAAGAATTGTTATTGGCTTAATCAGCCTTAGGTCATAAATGGGCGATTTACCTATCTACGTTTATCCTATGAACAATTAAAAAATGTGTGAATGCCTATAAAATATTTTGAAGGGAAGTAAATATGATGATAAATAATATGGAGGGAATTCTAGAGAAACAAAGGTTTCCATCTCCAAATCCAAAAATTGAACTCTCCATCATTACATATTTTTCTGCAGGATTAAAGGTAAAGGGATTACTTGCTGAACCTAAAACAGAAGAAAAATTAGATGGATTTTTATACTTACGGGGCGGAATTAAAAATGTTGGGAAGGTGCGTCCTGCCAGAATAGCTCAATTTGCATCTGAAGGGTTTATTGTCTTTGCTCCATTTTATCGTGGAAACCAAGGAGGAGAAGGGAATGAAGATTTTGCGGGTGATGATAGGGAAGATGCGTTTTCCGCGTTTAGGCTTCTATCTTCTCATTCAAGGGTAAATAAAGTACATATTTTTGGATTTTCTCGCGGAGGGTTAATGGGGTTATTAACAGCAATTGAGTTTCCAAAAGCTGCATCTGTTGTAAGTTGGGGAGGGGTAACAGATATGTTTTTAACCTACGAGGAGCGACTTGATCTTCGGCGTATGATGAAGCGTGTAATCGGCGGAACTCCGACTAAATTTCCAGAAAGATATGCATGGCGAACTCCGTTATTAGACATAGACAGACTGCAGGCACCAGTGCTCATTATTCATGGGCTAAAAGACCAAAATGTGTCGATAGAACATTCCTATCAATTAGAAAGTAAATTGAGGGCTAACCATAAATCTGTAGATACTTGGTATTTTGAAGAATATACACATTATTTTCCACCTGCTGTGAACCGAAAAGTAGTTTCGGATTTAGCACAATGGATGAAAAAACAGGATGAGTAATGATAAAATAGAAGCAGAACATGTAAGGAGCGATGAAAATGGGAATGCCTTTAGAGTTAAATACACTTGTGGTAACAAAGGGACGAGAGAAAAGAATTGACGAAAATCTATTTGAATTAGTAAAAGAGGATTATCGCCTTTACCCCATTGATATTCCTTTAGACATTCGTAAAACGTTAGAAAGTGATTCAAGTGGTATTTGCGTCATTAAAAGAGTTGAGTGGGAAAATAAACAAACCAAAATTACATATCAGCTAGTTTCTCTAAATTCAACTAATTAATCCGGTGCTTCTTTGCTCGATTTTTTCTTAGGTATTGTTTTGATGAAAGATAGATGAAAGTTCATAAAGCCAAAAAAAGACCGAGCACAATGCTCGGTCTGATAATTTTATGCGATTGGTCCGCCTTTTTCTTCAATTTCGGATGCCACATTAGAGAATTTATTAAAGTTTTCGCGGAATTTTGCTGCAAGTTCTTTTGCTTGCTTTTCATAAGCATCTTGGTCAGCCCAAGTTTTATTTGGCTGTAATACTTCATCAGGTACACCAGCAACATGTAAAGGAATATTTAATCCAAAAATGGAATCCTGAACGGTTTCTACATTTGTTAATTCGCCTTCTAATGCAGCTTGAACCATAGCGCGTGTATAAGCTAATTTCATACGGTTCCCTACACCATATTCTCCACCGGTCCAACCTGTGTTAACTAGATAAACTTGTGAGTTATGTTCTGCAATCTTTTTACCAAGCATTTCTGCATAACGTGTAGCAGGAAGTGGTAAGAATGGAGAACCAAAGCAAGTAGAGAAAGTCGCTTCAGGAGAGGTAACTCCACGCTCTGTTCCAGCTAACTTAGATGTGTACCCACTTAGGAAGTGATACATGGCTTGTTCTTTCGTTAATTTCGAAATTGGAGGTAATACTCCAGAAGCATCTGCTGTTAAGAATACAATGGTATTCGGATGACCAGCGACACTTGGGTCAACAATATTTGAAATAGCGTCTAGCGGATAAGCAGCACGAGTATTTTCTGTTAACAAATTATCGTCGTAATCGGCTAAACGTGTTTCGTTATTTAATACAACATTTTCAAGAACAGTCCCGAATCGAATAGCATCAAAGATTTGTGGCTCTTTTTCTCGAGAGAGATTAATACATTTTGCGTAACAACCGCCTTCGATATTAAATACTCCATTTGCAGACCATCCATGTTCATCATCACCGATTAAGCGACGATTCGCATCTGCTGATAGGGTAGTTTTTCCAGTACCTGACAATCCAAAGAATAAAGCTACGTCGCCTTCACGGCCAACATTTGCAGAGCAATGCATAGGGAATATGTCTTGTTCGGGTAATAAGTAATTCATAATGGAGAAAATGGACTTTTTCATTTCTCCCGCGTATTCAGTTCCACCGATAAGGACTACACGCTTTTCAAAGGAAATAATAATAAATGTTTCTGATTTAGTACCATCAATTGCTGGATCTGCTTTAAAATTTGGAGCAGAGATAACAGTGAATTCAGATGTATGCTCTAACAATTCTTCAGCGTTTGGACGAATAAATAATTGATGAGCAAAAAGGTTATGCCATGCATATTCATTTATCACTTGAATAGAAAGGCGGTATTTTTTATCTGCACCTGCGAAGCCTTTAAAAACAAAGACTTCATCTTTTTCTTGTAAATAGTTGATTACTTTTGTGTACAGTTTGGAAAAAGCATCTTCTGAAATAGGTTGATTCACAGAACCCCAACTAATTTTTTTACTTACAGAGGCTTCATCCACAATATATTTATCTTTTGGTGAACGACCAGTATACTTTCCAGTTGTTGCTCTAATAGCTCCGGTTGAAGTTAATATACCTTCATTCCGTTTAAGAACCTTTTCAACTAATTGTGGTACAGATAACTGTAGATGAATATTTTGACTTTGTAACAATCCATTTAATTCATTTGGAACACTAACTGAATTCATTGATGAATACCTTCCTTTACCAAATTTTCCTTGGAATTAATTCTGAATTTTGATATGATTTTAAGTTATTACTTCTCGTTAATTAGTATAACACATTTACTAAATTAGTCTATACTAATAGAGAAAATTAGGGGAAAATTTTCACTTTTTCTATTGATTCTTCCAATACATACATTAATATGAAAAATAAACAAAAAAAGCATTGACACCATTCGACAGCTTGCGTTATGATTTTACCTTGAACGGATACTCTCTTATCCCGAGCTGGTGGAGGGACAGGCCCTATGAAACCCAGCAACCTGCCAAGTTACATATAGATCGAAACGGTCTTTTTTTGGAAAAGGTGCTAAACCTGCGCAAGGTATCGACCTTGAACGATAAGAGTGAAAGGCGCTTATAAAGCTATCAACCTTTCCTCAAAATTTTGGGGAGGTTTTTTTATTTTTAGAGCGACCTTTTAAGAATCACAAAAGAGTTTAATAATGAATATACAATTTTAATCCGTACTTCATAAAAACTCGATGTTTTATTCATACTATTAGGGAATGAGTACCGTATCATAATGAGGTTTAAATATAGGAGGAATTCGG
>DASQIV010000243.1:0-4036 GCA_035631415.1 Pseudoneobacillus sp.
GGTTTACTAGATGAAAACTATCAAAAGCTTGAAGAAACTTCTGGGAAGCTTGTCGCAGGAAGCGAAAAGTTTCAAGAAGGTTACCATAACGCTGTTAAAGGGATCAACGAAATAAAAGGGAAAACACCTTCCTTACTTGCTGGAACGGAACAACTTGAAAATGGTGCCAACCAGTTAAGTACATCTGTAATTCAGTGGAAATCTGGAGCGGAACAGACTGCAATTGGAGCGGAAAAGGTAAATGGAGGACTATTAGCCTTAAATCAACAAATGGAACAGCTGTTGGCTAATAATTCAACCATAACATCTGAACAAAAGGCTATGCTTCAAACTACAATGAAGCAGTTAATAGTCGGAAGTCAACAAGTAGCTGTTGGCACTACACAATTATCGGAAAGTGCAGATAAAATTTCAGATGGAGCTAAATCTATCGCTGGTAATTTAGGTACCTTAAAGCAAGGAGAAACTCAACTGCTGCAAGGAGTTAACCAATTAGCAGATGGTTCTAAGCAACTAAATAGTGGGCTTGGTGATCTTGTAGCTGGACAAAAACAATTTCATGCAGGGGTATCACTATTTGGATCAAAACTAACGGAAGTAAGAAATGGATCAACACAGCTTGCTTCGGGATCAACAGAGCTTTCAAATGCTCTTCAACAGTTAGAATCTGGCTCGAAGGCATTAACTAGTGGCGTTTCAAAAATTAAGCATGGCTCAGATCAATTGCAAGAGGGTAATGTCGAGCTTTCAAAGGGTGCAGATGAATTAGCAAGTGGCCTGAATAAGGGAGCTGAAGAAACGTCCAAGTTTAATCCAACTAAAAAAACAAGTGAAATGATGGCAAGCCCTGTGAAGGTAAAGAATGAAAAAATAAATCATGTACCAAACTATGGAACAGGTTTTGCTCCTTATTTCTTATCATTAGGTTTATTTGTAGGCGGACTATTACTATCCATTGTTTTTCCATTAAGAGAGCCTGTCGATATACCAAGGAATGGGTGGAGCTGGTTTTTTAGTAAGTTTGGAGTTTTAGCGGGTGTTGGGGTTATTCAGGCTTTAATGGCAGCAGCAATTCTTCTATTTGGGCTAGGTCTTGAAGTAAAGAGTGTCCCGTTATTTCTGCTATTTACAATATTAACAAGTTTAACTTTTATTGCATTAATTCAATTGTTGGTTACAGTCTTGGCCGATGCGGGGCGCTTTGTTGCCATCATCATTTTAATCTTACAATTAACAACGAGTGCGGGTACGTTCCCGTTAGAATTAATTCCTAATGCATTACAACCTATTAGCTCATTATTACCAATGACGTATACAGTAAGTGGCTTTAAATCAGTAATCTCGAGTGGTGATTTTGGCTTTATGTGGCAAAATGCTTTTGTATTGTTTGGTTTTTTAGGAGCTTGTATGATTTTAACTTTGAGTTTCTTTAACTTTAAACATAAACGTCAATTTGAAGTGTTAAGTCAAAATAATTAAAAGCTTATTCTATTTTATTGAAAACAGCTAAAACAAAACCAGTCGTCTTTGGGCGGCTGGTTTTTCGATTACAAAGAATTTAATTTTTCATATCTGTTAACCCAAGACACTTTTCACACT
Source organism: Pseudoneobacillus sp. (assembly GCA_035631415.1). Taxonomy (GTDB): domain Bacteria; phylum Bacillota; class Bacilli; order Bacillales; family Cytobacillaceae; genus Pseudoneobacillus. The sequence goes on from DASQIV010000243.1 coordinate 1,600, forward strand.
TGTCACCGTAGCATTCATGTTGCTCTTCGACGATTTCTCCACATTCACTGCAAACTTTTGGGGGTAAATTTTTGAAGAATTCAGTAACGCTCTCAAGCATTTGGATGACCTCCGTTATTTAATATGAAGAAAATCCTTACACCTTTATTTTATACCTGTTTTAACTTCATTACATAAGTTGGTTTGGAACACTTTGTGAACTTTTGAACGTGAAAAATGTCGTTAAATCGTATATAGTGAAAATAAGAACATATTTCACTATGGAGGAAATGAAATGAGGCTTTCAGTAATTGGTTTTTGGGGTGGATATCCAAAGAGAAACGAAGCTAGCTCGGGCTATATTCTTGAGCATGATGGTTTTAATCTGTTAATCGATTGCGGAAGTGGTGTTTTATCCAAGCTTCAAAATTACTTACAGCCTGAGGAGATAGATGCAGTCATTTTATCACACTATCATCCAGATCATATTGCTGATATCGGTGTTCTGCAACATGCAAGGCTAATACAGGGATTCCTAGGAAAGGATTTCGGTACGCTCCCTATCTATGGACACGATCATGACCAACAGGAGTTTATGAAGCTTACTTATAAAGAGATTACGAAGGGTGTTGCTTATAATCCGAGTTTGCCACTTAAAGTTGGACCATTTGAAATTTCATTTGTGCAAACAAACCATCCTGCTGTTTGTTATGCTATGAGAATTGAGGTCGAAGGAAAGATCCTTATTTATACAGGAGATACTTCATTTAAAGAAGAGCTTATATCTTTTAGTAAAGATGCTGATTTATTACTTTGTGAATGTAATTTTTATGGTAACCAAAATGGAAAAAGTGCTGGTCACATGACAAGTATTGATGCTGGGACACTAGCACATGACTCTAATGCAAAAAAGTTAGTTTTAACTCATTTACCTCACTATGGTAATTTAGCACAACTGGTAGAAGAGGCTAAGAGCAAATATGGTAGAGAAGTTCATTTAGCAAAAGAAGGATTAATTTTTGAAATATAAGGAGTGTGCACGAATGTTATTTATTGATAATAAGGGGATTACAGATCCGAGAATTAACTTAGCAATCGAAGAATATGCGTTGAAAAACCTAGATATTAATGAAACGTATCTATTGTTTTACATAAACGAGCCATCGATTATTATAGGGAAAAATCAAAATACGATTGAAGAAATTAATACTGATTATGTAGAAAGCAATGGTATCCATGTTGTCCGCCGCTTATCAGGTGGAGGAGCGGTTTATCATGATTTAGGAAATTTAAATTTTAGTTTTATTACAAAAGATGATGGAGATAGCTTTCATAATTTTAGAAAATTCACGGAACCAGTGATAGAAGCCTTACAAAAAATGGGTGTAAATGCTGAGTTAAGTGGACGTAATGATATCTTGGCAGAGGGTAGAAAAATTTCTGGAAATGCTCAGTTCTCTACTAGAGGTAGAATGTTTAGTCATGGAACCTTATTGTTTGATTCAGAAATTGATAGTGTCGTTTCAGCCTTAAAAGTTAAAAAGGATAAGATTGAATCTAAAGGAATTAAGTCAATCAGAAGTCGTGTAGCTAATATATCAGAGTTTCTTTCTGATAAAATGGACATCAAAGAATTTAGAAGCCTTTTACTAAAAAATATCTTTTCGGGATCTACAGAAATCCCTGAGTATGTATTAACCGAGGAAGATTGGCAGAAAATTCATGAGATTTCGAAGGAAAGATATCAAAATTGGGATTGGAATTATGGGAAATCACCTAAATTTAATTTACAGCATTCACATCGCTTCCCAGTCGGACAAATTGATATCCGTCTTGAAGTGAATAAAGGGGAAATTGAAAATTGTAAAATCTATGGTGACTTCTTTGGTGTTGGGGATGTCAGTGAAATTGAAAATTTGTTAATTGGACAAAAATACGAAAAAGCATCCATAGAAGACGCGGTAAACGAAATCAACATCCAACACTACTTCGGCAACATTACAAAAGAAGACTTCATCGGTTTAATCTATTAACGTACTGGGGGTCAGACCCCCAGCACGTTAATGCGTTAAATCGTGTGAGTTTTGAAATTATTTTTTGAGTATTGGAATTATTTCGGTTTTTCCCTTGTGTCGGTAAATTTCTTTCAATATAATATATTTAGAAAATTTATTGAATTAAAAAAATGAATGATTATTCATTCAATATGTGGACAAGGGGATGGGAAAATGAATTTATCAAAGCAGCTTCACCAAACAGCAAGTTCATTACCGCAGAAACCGGCATTCTATTTCATGGAACAGACAACTACATATCAACAGCTAGATGCTGCTGTGACAAAGTTCGCATCAGGTTTAGCACAAATAGGGGTGAAAAAAGGGGATCACATTGCCTTGCTATTAGGGAATTCCCCATATTTTGTGATTGGGATGTATGGTGCACTTCGTCTTGGAGCTAC
>DASQIV010000244.1:0-14097 GCA_035631415.1 Pseudoneobacillus sp.
ATTTGCCTTTTGACGCACAAAAGGGAAGACTTCTGGATGCGACATTAAGTCGAATAACTCGTGGCATTCAAATAAATCACGTTTCTTGAGCATGTTTTTTCCCCTCCAATTAAGGGTAGTCCAGACTTATCCCATGCCAAAGAGACAGGCCCACCCTCGAAATTTTTTGTATTGCTAAAAAATTTCGGGGTGGGAATCGAACCCACTAGAACCAGTATTACTGGTGGCGCACCATTTGCCTTCCCTAGTCATATTGTTATATTAGTTATCTTTAAAAAACAAATTTCTACATAAAAAATAACTCACTTTAGGTATAATACTAAAAAAAAATGTAAAAAGAAATAGGTAAAATATATATTTTTTACGTCAAATTTTAACAAAATTTTTAAATGGATTCATAAACAATTTCCCCAGCAATCATCGTCCATTTTGTTTTTGCAAGAAAATGAAATGGATGATGGGACCACAGCACTAAGTCAGCTTCCTTACCTATTTCTATACTACCAAGTTGGTCAGCTATTCTAAGATTTCTTGCTGGTAAAATAGTTAATCCCTCAAGAGCTTTTTCTTCAGAAAGACCCTCACGAACGGCTATAGCGGCACATACGTTTAAGTACTGAATAGGTGTATAAGGATGATCTGTCGTTATCGAAACTTCTACACCATGTCGAGTAAGCTCTTGATATGTGCGCCAAGTTTTATTCTTCAGTTCAACTTTAGATCTCCTCGTTAATGTAGGTCCCACTGACACTTTTAAGCCCAATCCAGATAATTCGTCAGCTACTAAATGTCCTTCAGTACAGTGTTCGATTCTCAAATCTAAATTGAATTCTTCTGCAAAACGTACAGCTGATATAATGTCATCAGCACGGTGTGCATGAATTCTCACTGGTATTTCTCTTTTTAATGCCTTGACAATCGGGGCGATTCTTAATGAGTCTGGGTTATCTGTATTTAAAGCCCCATAAAAAGCTTCCCGAAGCATTCCCATAATACCCATTCTTGTAATGGATTCATTATTTCCATGACTATGAATACGCTTTGGGTTCTCACCTAAAGCAATTTTCAGACCAGCGGTTTCTTGTATAATCATCTTTTTAATGTTTCTTCCTGCTGTTTTAATAACTGAGGTTGTCCCACCAATCACATTTGCGCTTCCAGGCATAATATGTGCCGTGGTGATCCCGTATTTAATAGCATCTCCGAATGCTGGGTCTAAAGGATAAACTCCATCCATAGCACGTATATGTGGGCTTGTAGCTTCAATCGTTTCGTTGGCATCATTGCCGGCCCAGCCTGTTCCTTCGTCATACAGACCCAAGTGTGTATGAACATCAATAAAACCTGGTAATAAATACTGACCCATACAATCGATAACTTCAGTTTCATGATCAGCTAGCAGCTCAGGTCCAAAGTTGGATATTTTCCCATTCTCAATTAAGACATCGCCATTTTCGATAATTTTGGAGGTTATAGGATAAATTTTGGCATTCTTTAAAAGTATTTTTGTCATAGTTGTACCTTTCTCAATTATAAATTTATTTATATATTTTATTATTTTTTCATTGAGAAAGTAAGATGCTAATTATTTTTTCTTTTTCTCTGTTTAACTTGTCTTTTATTTCCGCTCCAAACAAAATAGCGCTAACATGCTTTACCATCGTCTTTATTACCCTTCTTATTTGTTTGAAAAAAAGCATCGGGATATCCCGGTGCTTTACACTTTTTTTAGGTTGCTTCGTTTTACAATGAGAAAATACAAAAATCCAGAAAGTAAAGCTATGATAATTATTGGAAGCATAACTGGTTTAGCATATTCCTCAATTTTATTCCAATGTTGTCCCAGTTCCATTCCTAGTAATAAAAATAAAATAGTCCATGGAACCATTGCAGCTACAGTGTAAACGATAAATGTAGATAAAGGCATTTTCGAAATGCCTGCTGGTATAGAAATAGCATGTCGTACAACGGGTATAAACCTGGCTGAAAAAACAACGCCTGTACCATATCGATTAAACCATTTTTCTGATGCATCTAGATGTTTTGGAAGGATAAATAAAAATTTTCCGTAGCGTTCTAGAAAGGGACGTCCACCATATAATCCGATCCAATAAAGAAAGAGTTGAGCCAATGTACCGCCAATAATACCAGCTAAACAAGCACCTACAAAGCTAATTTTGCCTTGTTCAATTAAGAAACCGCCGTAGCTTAAGACAATTTCACTAGGAATCACTTCAATCATTAATCCAAAAAGTATTCCAAAATATCCTAAATGGGATAGGTAATCGAAGATCATATATACTAATTCATTCAAATCTCTTTCCCCCTGTTAATCTATTAAAGTATTTCAAGAATCTGTAAGGCTATTACAATAAAACCAAGGGACCAAACGTAATATGCGAATATTTTAAGTGACTTTTGCTTTAGAAAACGAAGCATCCATACAACTGCCAAATATCCAAAAAAAGCTGAAGATATCGTTGCAACCATCAGACTTCCAAATGTAACAGCTTCTACATTACCATTCAGAATGTCACCAAATTCTAGAACAATTCCCCCTGCGATAGCTGGAATAGATAAGAGGAAGGAAAAATAAGCAGCAGTCTCTCTATCGAGCTTTCTAAAAAGACCTGCAGCAATTGTTAACCCCGACCTTGATACAGCTGGGAAAATGGCTAGAGCTTGAAAGCTACCGATAAAGAGAGCGTCAAAATATCCAAGGTCCGCCATTTTTTTTCTGCCCTTTTTAACAGACTCAGCCATCCATAGGATAAATCCAGTAAATAGAAACTCCCATCCTAGTGTTATTCCAGATTTAGAGATGGAATCAAATAAATCACTAAACAAGAGCCCGACAATAACAGCCGGAATAGTTCCAACTACCAAAAGTAAACTGAGCTTTCCAAATGGTTTTTTAATGATCGTAAATAGTTCATCTTTGTATATGACAAGTACAGCAATGAGAGTACCAATATGCAGCATCGTATCAAGGAAAAGGCCAGCTTCTTTTAAACCAAATAATGCTCGACCTAAAAATAAATGGCCAGTACTTGAAATGGGAATGAATTCCGTAAGTCCCTGTATGATACCTAAAATAAACGCTTCCAGTTTTGACATCATTTCGATCACCTCTATGTATGTTTTACGACAACCTGTCTACTAAAATATGTATTCATAAAGCTTTAAACAAGACCAAATTTGTCCAATAAAGAAGACCGAAAGCTTAAAAAAACATGAAACTTTTTATTCTTTTCAATCGTAGTAATGGTATAGTTAAAAGGAAGGATTTTTTGTAAAGGGAGGGATAAAATGCCAAGTAATGACGAAAGATTGATAGCTGCTGCTATATATGTGATTAGTTTTTTTACAGCTTTTGTAGGACCTCTAATCATATGGTTATTAAAGAAAAATGATTCAGATTTTATTGATTATCATGGTAAAGAATATTTGAACTTTATTATTTCTTATTCTGTTTACTCTATTATAAGTGTTGTTCTAATGATGATCTTAATCGGTTTTGTCACTATCTGGATTGTAGGGATAGCTTCATTTATTTTTACCATCATCGCAGCCATAAAGGCATATGAAGGTAAAGAATACCGAATTCCGTTTGTATTTAGATTGATTAAATAGTCTGGAAAATTCTCCTTAATATTGAGGGGGATTTTTTTTGAAAAGAATTAAAGAATTTTTTCTAAAAGAAACTGAACGTTTTTTATAGTTCAAACGTCACATGTTTGTATAAATAATTGTATGGGGGAATGAAACATGGAAGAGTTATTGAATTTGAATTGGGCACTACTTGCTCCTATATTTATTATTCAATTTATTTTAATACTAGTGGCTTTCATCGATTTAGTTCGGATTGAGAAAACAAATGGGCCAAAGTGGCTTTGGGCAATCATCATTTTATTTGTTAATATAATTGGTCCGATTCTTTATTTCGTGATCGGAAGGAGAAACCAGTAATGTCCATTATCCGTGTAAATGGATTAAAAAAGAGTTTCCAAGGTTTAGAGATTATAAAAGGATTGGACTTTAGTCTTAATGAAGGGAAATGTATTGCTTTATTAGGTCCTAATGGTGCAGGGAAGACATCTACTCTTCGTATGCTATCCGGATTAATGAAGCCTTCCTCGGGCTCTATCCAATTTCAAAATGAAAACATAGGTAAAGATATTCGTCAATATATAGGATACTTACCACAGTATCCTGTTTTTTACGATTGGATGACTGGAAGAGAGTTTTTAGAATATGTCGGTAAGCTTGGTGGACTTTCCAATAAGGATGCAAAAACAAGAAGCATAGAGCTATTAGAATTAGTTGGAATAAGCGACGCAAAAAATCGTAAAGTAGGGAAGTATTCAGGTGGTATGAAGCAAAGACTAGGTATAGCTCAAGCTGTCATTCATAATCCTCAATTATTAATGCTAGATGAGCCAGTTTCAGCTTTAGACCCGTTTGGTAGAAGAGAAGTACTGGAGCTGTTGGAAAAGCTAAAAAGAACCATGACGATATTATTTTCTACCCATATTTTAAACGATGCTGAAGAAGTATGCGATGAGATCCTATTTTTACATAAAGGCTTAATCGTCGAATCTGGAACACTTGGCGAATTAAGACAAAGACATCAAAAATCTAAAATTGATCTTGAATTTCATGAAAAGCCTGAAAAGTATCTGAATCATTTGTCAGAAAGGAAGTTAATCTCGACATTAAATGTAGAGGGTAATCGGGCTAGTCTTACAGTTACAAATATAGAAGAGGCAAAAAAGGCTATTTTCCATGAAGCTTCCGTTCACAACTGGCCATTAACAAAATTCGAGATTAGTAAATTAACTCTGGAAGATTTGTTTATGGAGGTGGTCCAGAAATGAGACAATTTTTTATCCTATTTCAAAAAGAAACACTTGAATCTTGGCGGAATTTTAAATGGATTTGGATGCCTATTTCATTTATATTACTTGGCATCATGGACCCATTAACTCAACATTTTCTGCCACAAATATTAGACTCAGTTGGAGATTTGCCTGAAGGTGCTGTTATCCAACTTCCTACTCCATCAGCAGCGGAAGTTCTTACGATGAGTTTATCCCAATTTAATATGATTGGAGTCCTCATTCTAGTTTTAGCAACGATGGCAGCTATTGCAGGAGAACGTAAGAGCGGTGTTGCAGCAATGATCTTAGTAAAGCCTGTTTCCTATTTCTCATTTGTAACGGCAAAATGGCTTTCAACCCTATTAATGATGTGGATTTCCTATTTTATTGGAATGTTGTCAGCTTGGTATTATGTGGGTCTATTATTTGAATTTATCCCATTTGCAGACTTTATCCAATCCTTTTTTATTTATGGATGTTGGCTCAGTTTAGTCATAACGATTACTATTTTTTATAATACATTTTTAAAAACAGCAGGTTTAGTAGGTTTTATCACACTGGCAACAATTATCCTACTAACCACTCTGACTGGAATATTCTCAAATTGGTTACCGTGGAGTCCTGCTCAAATAATGTCTTATGCTGGAGGTTCACTTGTGAGTGAAGGTCTTCCCGAACATACCATAGAGACCATTATATTTACGATTGTGACGATCTTTATTTTACTTAGCCTGAGTGTGGTCATATTTCGTAAAAAGGAACTTGAAGATTAAAACAAAAAATTTGAGAATCATCAATGATAAGGTTATAATTCATTGTTACAAACGTAGTAAAAGAAGGTGTATCGATGAATCAAGTTGGATTAGTATTAGAGGGTGGAGGCATGCGTGGTGTTTACTCTGCTGGAGTAATGGAATATTTTTTAGAAAAGGATTTAAACTTTCCATATGTCATTGGTGTCTCAGCAGGTGCATGTAATGCTGCATCGTATCTATCTAAGCAAAAAGGTCGAAATAGAAAAGTAAATATCGATTTTATTTCTGACCCACGATACTTATCTTGGAGAAACTATTATAAACATCGTCAACTTTTTGGTATGGACTTTATTTTTGACGAAATTCCCAACCGTTTAGTTCCATTTGACTATGAAGCTTTTTTTAATAATACTAGTGAATTTGTCATTGGAACTACAGATTGTCATACAGGGGAGCCTACTTATTTTGCAAAATCAGATTATGGTAAAAATGTGTTACCTATTTTAAAAGCATCTAGCTCATTACCATTTGTAGCTCCAGAAATAGAATATGATAGCAAAATCCTATTAGATGGTGGGATTAGTGATCCTATTCCTATTAAAAAAGCACAAGAGGATGGGTTTAAAAAGAATTTAGTCATTTTAACACGAAATGCAGATTATCGTAAAAGTCCAACTAGATTTCATTATTTCGTTAAAAGGCGATATGGGCACTATCCAGGACTTGTAGAGGCGTTAAAAAATCGATATCAAAAATATAATGATACGCTACAATATTTAGTTGAACAGCAAGAAAAAGATAGTGTATTTATTCTCCGTCCTACACAACCGTTAAAGGTGGGAAGAATGGAAAGAGATCCTGGAAGATTATCAAGTTTATTTGAACAAGGCTATATGGATGCAAAAAGATCATTTGATGAACTACAAGAGTGGATACAAAAGTAAAGAGCAATGTTGGTTGCTCTTTTTTTTGTATCTTTTTTCTATGTATTCTACTATTTTTTTATTCTTTTATCATGAATGGCATTATGAATAAATAGAATAGATTATCGATAAATATAAGGAGAGAAAAATGGATATTTCTAAAACACATCTAAAACAAGCCCATCTTTTCCTTAACTCTAGTATTTTAGTGCAAATCCCTGCGTTGTTAGCAATTATGCTTATTCTTTTGTACTCCGAAAAACAATTGATGTTTTTGGTAGCCCCATTTCTTCTTTATAGTCTTTATCTGTTTCAAAACTATCTACTAAACTATAATAGATACCTAACTACAACAAAAAATAAGAAAAGAAAAGGTACAATCATTACGGATATCTTATCCTCAACTCAATTATTAGTCTTTTTTGCTAAAGAGGAGTCAGAGCTATTACTATTTCATCCGAAGGGTAAACTAATGGGGAGAATCAAAAAGATTAAGACCAAAAGATTATTACCCAAGGAGTTTTTATTAGTAGATGACAACGATACCCCGTTGGCCACTTATTATTTATCTGATGGTAGTATCGATGTTATTCATTATCAAAACGGCTATATCGGTAGTTTTGCCCCCACAAAGAATGAGAACAGAAAAGGGGTATTCCAACTTTTGTCTGGAGAAATGATCGGAACCTTAAGTAGCAGCAACATCTTTATGGATGATAAAGTAGAAAATGCAAATAAACAGCTAGTTTTTCGATTGAAAAAGGGATGGATGTCATTGGATTCACAGGAGCTCTTTGGAAACCCCAATACTCCAGTTTTAAGTATAAATACATCATTGGCTGAGAGTGAAAAGCTTTTATATTTGTCAATATTAATAAAAAAGTTTTATTAATATTAAAGAGATTTCCTGAAATTCGTCGAATGATGAAAAAATAAAGTTTAACCTACAAATTTCGTCAAACTTTGCGTATTGAATAAACTATAATCTACTTGAATAGTCAAAAGGACCTATTTGTGATTATTTATAATAAAGCTATAGGTTTTGCAAGGGGATGAAATAATGGAAGTTTTTGTAGCTAGGCAACCAATTTTTACAGATAGAGAAGAGGTATTTGCTTATGAGCTTCTTTATCGAAATAATGAAAATAATTTTTTTCCTAATATTAATGGTGAAGAAGCAACCGCTGAGGTTATCATAAATAGTTTTTTAAATATCGGTATAGATGAGTTGTCTAATGGAAAACCATGCTTTATCAATTTTACAGAGAAGCTACTTTTAATGAAGCTTCCAACCTATTATCGACCAAGAGACATCATTGTTGAAATACTAGAAACGGTTCAGCCTAGTAAAGAGATTATTGAAATCTGTAAGGAATTAAAGCAATTAGGTTATAAAATTGCACTGGATGATTATGTTTTTACAGAAGATAATGACCTTGCCTTTGAATTACTATCGTTGGTGGATATTATCAAAGTAGATTTCCTTCATACTTCTTCTCAAATGAGAAAAAACATTGAGTCTGTTGCTAAAACCTTAAAAATTAAATTATTAGCAGAAAAAGTAGAAACGCCTCTTGAATTTGAGGATGCGAAAAAAGCAGGCTACGATTATTTTCAAGGCTATTTTTTTGCGAAACCTTTTATTGTATCTACACATGATATACCAACTTATTTTCATTCTTATTTTAAAGTAATCCAATCCTTAACTGAAACGGATCCTAGAATTGAAAATATTGCCCAATTAATAGAACATGACTTATCTCTATCTTATAAACTTCTTAGGCTCATTAACTCACCTGCCTTTAGACCACGACAAAAAATAAATTCAATTAGACAAGCGATTGTATTACTGGGCTTAATTGAAATTCAAAAATGGATTTATGTACTGGCCGTACGAGATTCATCTGGATCAAAAAAAGCAATACCAGAGGAAATCGTTGCTCTTTGTTTAACTCGTGCTAAAATGTCGGAGAAGGTTGCAATGGCTTTAAAAAATTCACTCACAGCACCTGATTTTTTTATAACTGGTATGTTCTCTCTAATGGATGCATTGTTAAGTATGCCAATGGAAAATATATTAAAAGATCTTCCACTAGATGATCGTATTTGTGAGGCATTAAGTGGAACAGAAAATGACTTAAAGTTGGTTCTAGATTTATCAATTGCAATTGAAAAAGGGAATTGGTCCGACGTAACTAATCAATGTGAACATTTAGGGTTATCTGAAGAAATCGCTTATCAAATATATAATGAAGCAAAAACATGGTCAAAAGGAGTATTAAGTTCAGAGTCATCTAAACCTGTCTAAAAGAGACAGGTTTTCTTATGGTTATTTTAGGTTTGATTAATCTCTAAAAATATGTCAATCTATATTTATTATTCGTTTTTGGAGGTCATTTGCATTGCAAATTAAAATTCTAAAGGTCCATGGTTCAAATAATGATTTTATATTAATAGATGAAATGACACATGAATATCATTTTTCAGAAGATCAAAGAAGGGCTTTAGCCATCCTTCTCTGTGACAGAGAAAATGGAATTGGTGCAGATGGAATTTTATATACTATGAAAAGTAATGTTGCGGATGGAAGAATGAGAGTCTTTAATTCAGACGGTTCCGAAGCTTCTATGTGCGGTAATGGATTGCGTTGCGTTGCTCGATATGTTTGTGAATTATTAGGAGTAGAAGAAGCGGTTATTGAGACTATGAAGGCTAATCTACAAGTTAAAAAGCAAGATGACATTTTCTCTCATGTTCCTACTTATCAAGTAGAAATTTCACCAGTTTCCTTTCAATTAAAGGATTTGCCGTTACAATTATCTAAAACATCACTAATGAATGAAAAAATGGAACAGTTGTCATCAGAATTAACCTTTACTGCAGTAGCGGTACCGAATCCACACTTGATTTCAGTGGTTGACGATTTAGACAAACAATTTGAAACACAAAAAAGCTTGAGTGAATATGTAAATGGACCAAATGAGTTGTTCCCAGACGGAGTGAATGTGAGCTTTGTGAAGTCCATTGAAAAGGGGCATATTTATGTACGGACCTTTGAACGGGGAGTGGGCTTTACTAATGCTTGTGGAACAGCCATGTCGGCTTCTAGTTTGGTTACCTGTCTTTTAAAATTAAATGATTTGGAAGATAAAATTCATGTATATAATGAAGGTGGAATGGTTAAATGTGTTGTCCATCAACGAGAGGATTCTTATCAAATTGATTTAATTGGCAATGCAACGAATGTATTCAAAGCGACTATCGAAATGGGAGAAAATTTAAAATCTTTTGCAATAATCACTAAAGAAATTTTTGATGAAGAGAATGAAAACTACACGAAATTACAACAATATGCAAAGCAATATTTAGCCCAACAGAAAAGCTTGTAGAGAATAATCTCTACAAGTTTTTTCTATTTATTTTGCTTTAAAAATTGTAGAACGGGTTCAAATGGCTGTTGTTCTTTTACTTTAAAGTATGATTGTAAAGGGCAGCCTTGTTTTTTAACTCGTTCCATTATATTTTGGAGTGTGAATTGTTTAATGTGTAAATTTTCATTTACTTCATCCCAAAATAAAGGTGTTGCAACAGTTGCCTCTTCTTTTCCTCGAGCAGAATAAGGAGCAATGATTGTTTTTCCTTCTGCATGCTGAACGTAATCTACATATAATCGATTGCCACGATTTTTTTTCTTTCTTTCAATTGTAAAAAGGTAAGGTTCCTTTGATACAAGGAAATTAGCGACAAACTCTGTAAATAAACGTGTATCCTGATAGTTGAACTTATCCTTCGGTAAAGGGATATGAACTTGAAGCCCCTTACTACCAGAAGTCTTTACAAAGCCAATTAAGTTAAGTTGATCTAATATTTCCTTAATGTAAAGTGCGGCTTTAATCGCAATGGCAAAATCTTCTCTCGAAGGTGGGTCTAAATCAAAAACAATTTCGCTAGGTCCTTTACTTTGAATCGTTTGAAATGGAATATGAAACTCTATTGCCAATTGATTACCTAACCATACGAGCGTCTTTAAATCATTACATATAATATAATTTATATCATCAAACAGATAAGTTTGAATAAATGAAGGGGCATAATCGGGGCAATTTTTTTGATAAAAGGGCTCCCCAAACAAGCCATGTGGATATCGAATAACAGTTAATAGATGATCTTTTAAAAAAGGTAGCATATAAGGTGAAATCTCTCTTAAATAAAAAAGGTACTCCATTTTATTTATTAACGGGTCTTTCCAAATTGGCTTATCTGGATGAGTGATGACGACTTCTTTAGGAAAGTTTTTTTGCTGAAAATAAAAATTCTCATATGTACAATCCTCAGGAGTTAAGTCAAAGCGAAATTGATGAAAATGTGGTTCGCGAAGCTGTCCCTCATACATTTCTAAATATTTAATTTCTAAACAAATACCAGGTGGTGCATAAACATATTTTGCATCTTCACTAGTTTGATTTTGACGAACTGTTTGGGCAAGAGCTTGTTTTTCATCTGGTTTAAAGCCGAATAATACTAAGCCAATTGGAAAGATTTCCTTTTCCTTGAAAACAGCCACATGGAAATAACCATTTTCTTTATCAAAGGCTGTAACAAAGCAAGAAACCATTTTCCAGTTTTTATATTTTATCCAAAAAGAGCTCCTTTTTCCTTCTTCCCACGTACTTCCTTTATGTTTTGCGACAATACCTTCTCCATCAGAAAGCTCAATATGCTCCCATAACTCTTCAAAGTTCTTATAAGATGGAATCATTTGTAATAATTCAGCTCTTTCAGTACTTGGATGTAGTGGGAGAAGAAGTAAAGAAAATAGGTCATTTAATGCATTTTTTCTTTCAATGTAATACTTCCCTACAAGTGATTTCCCTTTTATAGATAAAACATCAAATGCTAAAAATTTGCATGGTCTTTTTAAAGCTTCTTCTAGAATCCTTTTTTCAGAACGCATACGACCTCTGACTTGAAGTAATCCAAAGTCTGCTTTGTAATCATTTTCTAAAACAACAATTTCACCGTCAAGGACTATTGGTAAAAATGCTTTTAAACGGTCTTGGATGCTCTTGATGAACTGTTCAATTTCCGGAAACTGGGGTAACAAAGTTTTTTCATTTCGACTCATTAATAAGATTTCATTTTGGTTAATGGTACAGAAACAACGAAAACCATCATATTTGCTTTCGTAAAACCAATCATCCCCTTGTGGAGGTTCGAAATGTAAAGTTGGCAGCATTGGTTTCATTTATTTCTTCCTCCAATTCTATGTATTCCTATTTTGTCTTTTAGAGTGAAGTTTACTCATTTACCAATCATTTTAACGAATTGAAACAGTCTTTTAGCAGACATTATTAATAAAGGATGGGATGTTTATGCATACAATGTGGAAGGGTAGCATTAGTTTTGGTTTGGTAAATATTCCGATTAAACTTCATGCTGCAACTGAAGATAAAGATATTAAGTTACGTACGCTTCATAAGGAGTGCCACTCACCGATTAAATATGAAAAAATTTGTACCTCTTGTGAAGTGGAAGTAAAGCCAGAAGATATCGTGAAAGCGTATGAGTATACAAAAGGAAAGTATGTTGTTTTAGATGAGGAAGAATTAGAAAAATTACGTAAAGAAAACGAAGATAAAGCAGTAGAAATCATTGATTTTGTCAATATTGTGGAGATTGACCCTATTTATTTTAGTAAGAGCTATTACATGTCACCAAATGAAGGTGGTGGTAAAGCCTATTCCTTATTAAGAAAAGCTTTACAAGAATCCCAAAAAGTCGGGCTAGCTAAAATAAATATTCGCTCTAAGGAACAGTTAGCTGTGATTAGGGTATATGAAAATACATTAGTAATGGAAACGATTCATTATCCTGATGAAGTTCGAAAAGCAGGAGATGTGCCTAACGTACCCTCAGAGGATAAAGTAACGCAAAAAGAATTAGATACAGCTATTATGTTAATAGATCAATTAACTTCAGAATTTGATCCAACGAAATATACAGATGAATATCGAAATGCATTATTGGAATTAATTGAATCAAAACGTACGGGACAAGAAACAGTAACAGCAACAGAAAAAGCTCCTGCATCAAATGTGACGGATTTAATGGCTGCATTACAAGCCTCGATTGATCGCACGAAACCACGTCCAGCAAAGCCAAGTGGTACCACTGCTACTGTTTCACCAATAACCGCAGCACCAAAAACAGCGACAGCAAAAACTGAAGCAACAGCAACCGCTATAACAAAACCAACTGCACCTAGAACAAGAAAGAAGGCTGCAGTTCCAAAAGCCAAAAAACAAGCATAAATATTAATTTAATTGGGGAAAAACCTCTAATTCCTTAACTTTTATAAGGATAAGATCACTCTTACTCAAAAAACCGATTTCATTTGGAAATCGGTTTTTTATGAATAGAATAAAATCATTTTTATATAATTAAGACAAAGTGATATGGTATCCTTTTTTAAAAGACAGGAAGAATAGAGGGATGTTATGGAAAATTATATCTTATCATTAGATCAAGGAACGACTAGCTCGAGAGCCATTTTATTTAATCATAAAGGTGAAATTGTCCATATAGCACAAAAGGAATTTACGCAGATTTTTCCGAAAGCAGGTTGGGTTGAACATAATGCTAATGAAATTTGGGGCTCTATCCTCTCTGTTATTGCGGCTTGCTTGTCGGAATCAGGAACAAAACCCGAACAAATATCAGCAATTGGAATTACAAACCAACGTGAAACAACGGTTATATGGGATAAAGATACCTCTGAGCCAATATATAATGCAGTTGTTTGGCAATCACGGCAAACTAGTGGAATTTGTGAAGAGTTAAAGAAGAAAGGATATAGTGGTATATTTAGAGAAAAAACTGGTCTCCTCATTGATGCTTATTTTTCCGGTACGAAAGTAAAGTGGATTTTAGATCATGTAGATGGTGCTAGAAAAAAGGCAGAACAGGGCAAACTATTATTCGGTACAATGGATAGCTGGTTAATTTGGAAGCTTTCAGGTGGGAAAGCTCATGTCACGGATTATTCAAATGCATCTAGAACCTTAATGTTTAATATTTTTGACTTAAAATGGGATGATGAGCTATTAGAAATTTTAGATATACCCAAAAATATATTACCAGATGTTCGTCCATCTTCAGAAATATATGCCTATACAACAGAGGAGCATTTCTTTGGTAAGAAGATACCAATAGGTGGGGTAGCAGGAGATCAACAGGCTGCATTGTTTGGTCAAGCGTGCTTTGACAAAGGGATGGCCAAAAATACGTATGGTACTGGTTGTTTCATGCTGATGAATACAGGTGAAAAAGCTGTACGTTCCGAAAATGGTTTACTTACCACCATTGCATGGGGATTAGATGGAAAAGTAGAATATGCCCTAGAAGGAAGTATATTTGTAGCTGGTTCCGCCATTCAATGGCTTAGGGATGGACTGAGAATGCTAAAGAATGCTAAAGATAGTGAAATATATGCTAATAAAATTGAATCTACAGATGGTGTATATGTTGTCCCAGCATTTG
>DASQIV010000245.1:0-4374 GCA_035631415.1 Pseudoneobacillus sp.
AGTGAATGTAAATCGGTTGAGAAGTTAGCAGATGCAGGAAAAATCCCCTTCTGATCCTTTCCTTCACTTTCACCAAATAATTGTTTCCACCACTCGGAGAAATACTGAAGTCCTGGCTCATAATTAATGAGCATCTCAATCGTCTTCCCTCTGTTATAAAGAGCATTACGTACGGCTGCATATTGGTAAGCGATATTATCTTCAAGTTCAGAAGCACTTAAATCTTCCTTTGCTTGGGCAGCACCGATCATCATGTTTTCAATATTAGCGCCACTAACAGCAATCGGTAATAATCCAACAGCAGTAAGAACCGAATAGCGACCCCCTACATCATCTGGAATCACAAATGATTCAAATCCTTCTTCAATAGCTAGCGTCTTTAATGCACCTCTTGCTTTATCTGTAGTAGCATAAATTCTCTTACGTGCTTCTTCCACACCATACTTTTCTTCTAAAAGCTTACGGAAAATCCGGAAAGCAATTGCCGGTTCAGTAGTTGTACCTGATTTTGAAATGACATTGATAGAAAAATCTTTTCCATCAATCAAATCCATTAAATCCTTCATATAAGTAGAGCTAATATTATTTCCGACAAATAGAATTTGTGGTGTTTGGCGTTTTTCCTTTGGAAGCGCATTATAAAAGCTATGCTGTAGCATTTCGATAGCTGCACGTGCGCCTAAATACGAGCCGCCTATTCCAATAACAAGTAATACATCAGAATCAGACTTGATTTTTTCAGCTGATTTCTGAATTCGTGTAAACTCCTCACGATCATAGTCAGTAGGAAGGTCAATCCATCCTAGAAAATCACTACCTGCTCCCGTTTTTTCATGTAAAGAGTGGTGGGCAACTTTTACGAAATCCCTTAGGTATGTAAGTTCATGTTCTCCAAAGAATGATAAAGCCTTTGTATAATCGAAGCGAACGTGTGTCATGTATGATCCTCCGTTTGTTTTTAGTTTCATTTATCACTTTATACAAACTAGAAATGATAATCAAGGTTGATACCCACTGTAAGCGTATCCAATTATGATCATTTTTTTACATTTATAAAACAAAAAGCGGAAGGGCCTTGTTCAGGGAAAAAAGAAGTCCATTTTTTCCTAGCCCCGACAAGCAAATGTTCTAACAGGTTATTTGACCAAGGAGGAAATGGTCTTTTTTCCTCCCTCGAGGGGCTAGGAAGGAAGAAATGAAGTACTTTCTACCCCGCTGTAGCTGGATTAAGAGACTTATTTAGAAATATTTTTAAAAATTAATGCCCCACTCTAAATAAAGTGGGGCTAGTAACTTAAAGGGAAGCTCTGTATATTGCAAGGACGTCTTCACGGTTTAATTTCGTAAAATTACCAAATTCACCGTAAACCATTGCCTTGTCAGCCATAAGTTCAATTTGACTATCATCAATTTGATAATCCTGTAAGCGAGCTGGTGCACCAATGCTGGTCCAGAATTCACGAAGTTTTTCAATTCCTTCTAATCCAGCTTCCTCATCCGTTTTACCAGTTGGATCAACATTAAACACTCTAACAGCAAGTTGTTTAAAGCGACCTGGATTCACTTGTAAATTATGCTTCATCCAATTTGGGAACAAAATCGCTAAACCGCCTCCATGCGGGATATCGTATACCGCAGAAACTGCATGTTCAATATTATGTGTTGCCCAATCTCCACGGTAACCCATTTGTAACATCCCATTAAGTGCAATCGTTCCACTATATAGAATGGTTTCACGCAGATCATAATTTTCTAAATCGTTCACGAGTTTTGGTGCCGCTTCGATTACTGTTCTTAATGTTGATTCACATAAACGGTCCTGTAACGGTGTATTTTCTACGTTATGAAAATATTGTTCAAAAACATGTGACATCATGTCAACCATTCCATAAATCGTTTGATCCTTTGGAACGGTAAACGTGTTTGTTGGGTCAAGAATTGAAAACTTTGGAAAGGTTGCTGGACTTCCCCATCCGTACTTTTCATTCGTTTCCCAGTTCGTAATAACAGATCCTGAGTTCATTTCAGAACCTGTTGCAGCAAGAGTTAAAACGGTTCCGAATGGCAAAGCCTCATGTGCAAATGCCTTTTTTACTACTAAATCCCAAGCATCCCCATCATATTTAGAGCCAGCGGCAATGAGTTTGGTACAGTCAATGACACTGCCTCCCCCTACTGCAAGGATGAAGTCAATTCCGTTTTCCTTACAAATTTCAATTCCTTTTCGAGCAGTGGAGATACGTGGATTAGGTTCAACACCAGCTAATTCAAAAATTTCCACACCCATCTCATTTAAAGTAGTAACGACTTGGTCATATAATCCGCTTCGTTTTATACTTCCACCACCATAAACAAGTAATACTTTATTCCCATATTGTGGGATTTCATTTTTTATTTCTGCTAGTTGACCTTTACCAAAAATTAATTTTGTTGGATTCCAATATGTAAAATTTTGCATCTTAATCACGCTCCTTAATCTTTATTATGAAAGAAAAAAAATTATTTTGCAAAAAGACTGCACTTTAATTTTTACATTTTTTTTGAGGGTGATGTATAAAAAATTCAGAATGAATCACTCTAATAGTGAATCCACTTTTTAAGGAGGAAATGTAAATGAGTACAATACAACGCCTTGCACTAGTATTAACCATTATCGGCGCTATAAATTGGGGTTTAATTGGCTTTTTTGGATTTAATTTAGTGGAAGCAATATTTGGTGACAATGCACTAACAAGAATCATCTATGGACTTGTTGGGCTTGCTGGTTTAATCAATATTGGTCTTTTATTTGCACACAGAGAAGAACGTGAACGCGTTCCAGAAGCCGAAGTTCGTTAACTGTCGTCTTTTTCAAAAAAAATCCTTGCAAGAAAGACCTGCAAGGATTTTTTGCACTTTATACCCAACCTCTATATCGAGAGGCTTCTGACATTTTTCGAACACCGACCATATAGGCAGCTAGACGCATATTAACATTTCGTTGCACGGCGGTATCATATACATTATTGAATGATTTTACAAGAACTTTACGAAGCTTTTCATTTACTTCTTCTTCTGTCCAGTAATAACCTTGGTTATTTTGAACCCATTCAAAATAGGACACTGTTACCCCACCAGAACTTGCTAAAACATCTGGAACAAGAAGGATACCACGTTCAGAAAGAATTTTAGTTGCTTCTAATGTTGTTGGCCCATTTGCAGCTTCAACAATGATGGAAGCTTGTATGTTGTGAGCATTTTTAGCGGTAATTTGGCTCGATATGGCAGCAGGTACTAAAATATCACAATCAAGTTCTAAAAGCTCAGCATTCGTGATTGTATTTTCAAACAGCGTTGTCACTGTGCCAAAACTATCACGACGATCTAATAAATAATCAATATCTAAGCCATCTTCCTTATATAAAGCTCCATACGCATCGGATATTCCAATTACTTTTGCACCTGCGTCATGCATGAATTTAGCTAAAAAGCTTCCTGCATTTCCGAATCCTTGAACGACGACACGAGCACCTTTAATCTCAATCCCACGTTTTTTTGCCGCTTCTTCAATACAGATGACAACACCTTGTGCTGTTGCTTTTTCACGACCTTGTGAACCTCCAAGTACTATAGGTTTACCTGTAATAAATCCTGGAGAATCGTATTCACGTAGACGACTATATTCATCCATCATCCAAGCCATTATTTGTGAATTTGTATAAACATCTGGAGCTGGAATGTCCTTAGTAGGTCCTACAATTTGACTGATTGCACGAACATAACCACGGCTTAAACGCTCTAGCTCTCCCATTGACATTATACGAGGATCACAAATGATTCCGCCTTTTCCTCCACCATAAGGTAAATCAACAATTCCACATTTTAAACTCATCCACATGGATAAAGCTTTCACTTCTTCCTCATCCACTTCAGGGTGAAAACGTACCCCACCCTTGGTTGGTCCCACAGCATCATTATGTTGTGCACGGTAGCCTGTAAAAATTTTAACAGAACCATCATCCATACGAACTGGAATCCTAACTGTTAACATTCTTAGAGGTTCTTTTAATAGCTCATACATTTCATCTGTGTAACCAAGTTTGTTTAATGCTTCATTTATGACTACTTGAGTAGATGTTAATAAATTGACAGACTCTTCTACTTGTTGTTCTTTCTGATCTGATACCCCAATTGTCCCCATAATGGCACCTCGTTGTCCCATGATAAAATTATTGTAATATACTTATTATAAAGGAAATTTCCTCGTTTTTACATAGTTATTTGGACAGAACCTTGTGAATTCGTTCAATTGCCCAATCTAATTCCTCTTTTGTAATAACAAGAGGAGGTGCAAAACGAATAACAGTATCGTGTGTTTCTTTACACAATAAGCCT
>DASQIV010000246.1:0-3943 GCA_035631415.1 Pseudoneobacillus sp.
AAATGGGTTTGAGTATAGTGGTTCATATAAAAAGACAAATTCTATTTTAAAAAAGGAGTTCGGCCAGGATGATACCCCAGTAGTTATCCTTTTTGAAAATAAGGATAATTTACCGTTACATCAATGGAAAGAATCAATCCAATCTTTTTTTGAGAAAACAAACAATATTTCAAATATAGATAAACGTGTTTCTCCTTTAGACACCCCGAAAATGCTAAAGGGAAATATAGCGTATGGGATTGTATTTTTCAAACCGTTAAATGAAGATGAATTAAAGCTGCTATTGGAAAAGCTTAGAGGTTTGGCTGAAGCCCAAAAAGTCGGGGCTATTTCTGTGACCGGAGAACCAATTATGGTTGAGGATTTAAATAAAGCGAGTCAAGAAGATTTGGCAAAAGCAGAAATGATTGGTTTACCGATCGCTTTGGTCGTATTAGTTTTAGCCTTTGGAGGCTTAGTAGCGGCGAGTATCCCACTAATCATTGGGATAAGTTCGATATTGGTTAGTATGGGAATTGTTTATTTTTTTCATCATTTTGTAGATTTGTCCATTTTTATCTTAAACATCATTCCTATGATTGGATTAGCTTTAAGTATTGATTTTGCCCTTCTTTTTATTAATCGATATAAAGAAGAAATAAGGACAACTAATCGGGAAATTGCCTTAATCACTACTCTTCAAACCGCAGGACGTTCGATTATTTTTTCGGGACTTTGTGTATTTATTGGATTATCTGGATTACTATTTATTCAAATTGATATATTTCATAATGTGGCCATCGGAGGGATGATTGTTGTTTTTATCTCTATTTTATCATCTCTTACCTTACTTCCAATTGTATTGTATTTTTTAGGTAGCAAAATTAATGCATTACCACTTATCAAAATGAAAAATAATGGAGATAGACTTTGGAATCAGTTCGCAAAATTTGTTATGCGCTATCCCATCCTTATTACCATTGTTTCTTTAGTAGCTCTATTATCCTGCTTAGGACCCATAAAGGATATTCAATTAGATATTCCAGGTATGGATTCCTTACCGCCACAGTATGAATCAAGAATTGCTTATGAAAAATTTAAAAAACATTTTATTCCAAGCGAATTAGATGAAGAAAATGAATTAATAATGGTTCTTGAAACAGAAAAAGATATGATAATTGGGGAGCATCTAAAAGAAGCCTATCACTTTATTGAAAAGCTACAAAAAGACGATGTTGTGACGTTGGTAGAATCCCCTTTTTCCATAACCAAAATCAATGATCCGGAAATGTTTTTAAAGATGTGGCAGGAAGACCCCAAACTATCTGAAGGTCTTCAATCCTATATTCATCAGGATAAAATGTTATTAAAAGTTTATTTAGACGAGAAAAAGGATAGAGAAGCCATTCGAACGTGGGTGAAGAATTTGGAAAAACAAGACCAACCTTTTCATTTACATTTAGGTGGACAAATCAAATTTGAACAAGAAATCTTTGACGAAATTTATCATAAAGCCCCTTTCGGATTAATTTTAATTCTTTTATCTACCTTTTTTATTTTAACTGCAGCTTTTAGGTCGATTCTTATTCCTCTAAAAGCTATTTTTATGAATATGTTAAGTTTGGGAGCAACCTTTGGGATCGTTGTGTGGATTTTTCAATATGGCCATTTTCACATTTCCCCAGTTTCAATAGGGCTTATTTTACCTGTGTTTGTGTTTAGCTTGGTATTTGGTCTATCAATGGATTATGAGGTCTTTCTAATTTCAAGAATTCACGAGGTTTATAGCCAAACGAGAGATAACAGCTTTGCAACTGTACAAGGACTAACCTCTACAAGTAAAATTATTTCTTCTGCTGCTGCCAT
The DNA here is from genome assembly GCA_035631415.1 of Pseudoneobacillus sp. Taxonomy (GTDB): domain Bacteria; phylum Bacillota; class Bacilli; order Bacillales; family Cytobacillaceae; genus Pseudoneobacillus. The sequence continues at coordinate 1,846 of DASQIV010000246.1, forward strand.
TATGATTGTCATAACAGGGGCTTTTTCCTTTACAGGAGTTATGCCTATTAAACAAATCGGCATTGGAATTGCTATTGCGATATTTATTGATGCAACGATTGTTAGACTTTTACTTGTTCCAGCCTTAATGAAGCTATTAGGAGATTGGAATTGGTGGTTTTTCGGATTAAATAAAGGTAAAACAACCACATATAAATAGGAGATTGATCGCTATCTCCTATTTATTTTCACCATCACTCGAAGGTTGATTATTTAGAACAGAGTGAACAGCTAATTCTATTTCGTGATAGCTTGTGCATCTACATATATTGGATGAAAGCCATTCTTTTATGGTTTCTTCTGAAGGATTTTTGTGATTTAATACTAATCCATGACAATTCATAATAAATCCAGGTGTACAATACCCACATTGAAACGCAAAATTCTCAACAAAAGCTTTTTGAATCGGTGTATCTGTTAATCCTTCAATCGTAGTAATCTTATGTCCAACTGTTTCAATTGCGAGCATAATACAAGATTTCATAGGGGTATGATCAATCAAAACTGTACAAGCCCCACAATCTCCATTAAGACAACCAGGTTTTGGTCCTGTTCGTGCTAATTCTTTGCGAAGGATATAAAGAAGGGTATCTGCTGGTCTTATTTCAACATTTCTTATTTCACCATTGATATGAAAAAGAATTATTTGTTTATTTGACTGTTTCAATTATTTCCCCTCCAACCTTTGCAAGAAATCCATTAAGGTGTTTTTTAGGACAAACATTCGATATTCCTTCGACCCCTCAACATCGTGAAGGATAGGTCCCGGTAAATAATGAAGGGCACGTTCTACCCTTTCTTCATAGGAAAGTTCAGGATTGTTTAATTCTGTTTCCATTTCTTTAGACCTGAATGGAAATGAACATACCCCACTAAAAGCAAATCTGATTTGCCCATCCTTTTTCAATGCTGCGACCGTTACTAATGGATAGCCGGTTTCCCATTGCTGTCTCTTTTTAACAGATAAAAACGGGAGATTTAATAGAGTTATATCCGTTAATATCTGTACTAAAAATTCCCCTTCATTTAGTTGCATCTCTTTTACAAAAACAGACTGGATAGGCTCCCGCCTTACCCCATTTCTACCTGCTATAACTAGCTGGCTTTCCGTTAATAATAAAGGTAAAACTGCCTCTCGGTAAAAGATTTTTCCGCAAATATTACCACCAATCGTAATCTTATTTCTAGCTGTTCGATCTGCAATCTCTTTCGATACTCCCGTTAATAATGGAAATGGATTTTGGACTTCCAATACAGTTAAAGGAATAGCCGCACCTATTATTAAAAACGATAAGTCTTTTTGAAGGCTCAAACATTCAGGAATTCCTTTTATGTCTATAAGTGATAAAGGTTCAACTAAATTTAATCTGCCAAGAGTAATAATTTCTGTTCCACCTGAATAATACATTGGCATTTTGTTCTTTTGATTTAGATTAACAAATAGTTCCACTGCTTCTCTTATACTTGAAGGTTTAAAATATTCCATTTCGGCTGCTAACAACTTTAAACCCTCCCTTCCTTTACACGCCATAAAATTTCCGGAATCAGAGGTAAATAATTGATATCTACATTTAGTGCTTTTGAAAGGCTATTTGCAAGTGAGGCCGGCATCCCTAATAGTCCATGCTCTCCGACTCCCCGTGCACCATATGGAGCATCCATTTGAGGTGTTTCAATAAAATCCACTACATACTGAGGATGTTCTCCAAATCGAATCGGTCGATAAGTACGAAGTTGATCATTTAATACTCTTCCGTGGATATCAAAAACAAAGGTTTCACGGCCAGCAAACGAAAGTCCCATGCTCATAGCTCCCATCACTTGGCCTAAAGCAGCTTTATGGTTTAGCACCTTCCCAACATCAATAACGGAATACGCTTTAAGAATTTTATAACGAAACGTTCGGGTATCTATTTCTACTTCTACACCTTCTGCACCAACTGTCCATTCCGGTCCTGGTTTACCTGCACCGGTTTCCTTATCCAATAAGGTCATCCTTCTCATCACATAGTTTCCGCGTCCGATTATTTGACCTCCTATGGAATTACCATTTGGATAT
>DASQIV010000247.1:0-4676 GCA_035631415.1 Pseudoneobacillus sp.
CTTCATTTTCGATTCCAAAGTTTATCGGTTCAGGAAGAGTTTCCTTTTTTCGATAAGCGGCATATCGGTTGTATATCTCCCATAGTGATTGATTGGTTGTTGTGACGGGTTGACTAGATAAAAGGGTATTTTCCTCTCCGAATAAATCCCATCTTTCCCATTCACACGCATACAATAAGTGATGAAGAATATATCCTTCCGACAAATCCTTCCGCTTGATTTCATCGACTAAAAGGACTTGTTCATTATGATATTGATAGCTAGCTAGATCTCCTTGATACAAGGAAACTTCCATTCCGTTCAAATGTCCAACTTGTTCCTTAAGCGTAAATCCTCGACGTCTGGATCCTTCTATTCCGAGATGAATATATTTGAAAACGAGTTTCATATTGCTTTGGAAACTATAAGCATCGTATAGACGCAGCTTCAAATCATGGTGAATGGATGTCTCCAAAATAGCTTCTGTTTTTTCAAGTAAGGAAAGGCCCCATTCCTCTTTTTCAGGAAAATATTTAAAAATGATAATGCAAATAACAATAGTTAGTTCACAGAAATACCGAGGTGTAATTTCATTTCGATTAAAATACGCATTTAGGATATAAAAATTTAACACTCTTTCAGCTTCTTCAAGCTGTAAAGGGATATAAAAAGTACTCCAGGTGATAAAATACGCAGCCCTAACCTTATCGTCTAAACCATGCTTGCCTTCTAACATCTCAAACATTTCCTTGCGAGTGGAAAGAACATCTAGTTCATTTCGGGCCATTAAAATTAACAGCCATTCAATACGATCGACTTCTCTGCCGGTTCGATGATAAACCGAGGAAGCTAGCTCCGTTGCGGGAGCAAATTGATTTAACCATTGATTTAATCGACATAGCATTCTGTCTAACCATATGCTAGGAGGACGATGTAATCTTTGGTGTAAGTCCTTTATTCTTTCTAATAATTCCTTCCTCTTTTCGTATGTGATAAAGACTTGTATTTTTCGATAAAATCGAATGAGTAGAAGATATTCCATTTTCTCATTGTTCGATTTTTGAGCCAGGTCAATTAATGGAGGAAAAGTGTTAGGTTTATGGTTAAGCTGGAGATCAAGAGCCTTTTGGAAATATCCGCTTAACTCATTTTTAGATAATCGTTGTTGTGTCTGTCTAACTACTACCTTAGGAACAAACACACATTCATCATTGCATACAAACAATAATCCTAGTTTGGAAAGCTTTCTTAAGAATGTAGGCAGGATTTCTAAATCTAAGCTGTTTGCTATCCATACAGAACGAATCTCAATAGGCATTGGAAGACAAGCTAATATGTTTAGCATTTTTACATCTTCTTTTTCTAATGCTTCTAGTCTTTTCGAAATAATCTTTTCTGGTAAAAGGGATTCCCAATCTAATGAAAATGAAGGAGACATATCCCAATTGCCGTCCTTAAATTGCATCTGTTTTGTATCAATTAATTCTTCCAAAATGATCGTACAATTGCCATAGTTCACCTTATTCTGATATAACCAATCTGATAATTCCAATAAGAGTGAAGGATTTACTCTACCAAATTGAGAGCGAATGATCGTTTCATATATTTCGTGTTTTTTTTCACTTAGATCGAGAATAGATTGTAAATCATCTGCTAATTCAGTTGGAATGGTTATTCCACTAAAAAAGAAATGCAAACCAGGCAAATCCCTGCTATATTCCTTCCAAAATGACTGTAAAATAAGCTGTGAATCGTGATCCATATTCTCGCATTTTTCCAATGAATAATAAAGCTCGTGTAAAGGAAGCTTCGGAATGATTTCTCTGAAAAAATCAAATAGCCAATCGGTTAGGGAATAAAAAATATCATTACCCTCAAAATGTTTTTTGAGAAGTTGGTCAAATTTTCGATTCAATGTTCGTAAGAGTGTTTGTGAATCAGGCGAAAACTTAAGAACAACTCCGGTTGTCCGAAAAATGAGATCGCGTAAAGTGGCAAAAGCCCGGTTCTTACAAGGAAATCTAAAAAAGATATTGTGCTCCAGTACTTCATTGAAGCTTTGGGTATATAAATCATACAAGATGGTTTCATCATCACTGATCAGTCCAATAAAACGGAATTCATCAGAACGCAAAAATGAACTTAATACCTTATGATTCTCACCTGAAATAGGAGGAGGGGCTGGATGCAGCCACTTCGACAAAGGCTCTTTCGTTATTGGATGAGAAGGTTTTGGTAGATTAAATGAACTGCGAATATCGTTTGCAATCTCTTCTGCAAAAAGATACGTGTTAGGCGAGTACAGTAAACGATCCGCAATTGGCCCTAGATGGGTTGGTATTTCTTTAAACAACCACTGCATAAGCAAACCGACTGCATAATAATCAGATATTCGAGCCATAGTAAAACTGCGTGAATAGGGCGATAAGTATTGATAAGAATACATATCCGTTAGTTTATTCACAAATGGAAAAGCCGTTGGAAATGGTTGTATATCTATTAAAATAGACAGATCCTCGGGATTAAAATAGATAGATTCTGACAAAATAAACCCTAAAATAAAGTCATTTTCATGTAAAATTCCTAAAGCATCACACAATGCACTGATTAATCGACCTTTTGCTTCCTCATCGATAGATATCGTATGAATCTCCGAAAATGGTAGAAATCCATTAGGTAAAGGAGGGAAATAGACATGCAGCTCATCCTGTTTCATTTCCCATTCGACTGGTATACGAAACATTTCTCCTTTTGCTGCTGTTACCCAAGCGTTCAGTCTTTCTTCCATTTCAGAAGGATGAAAAAATCCCCATAATCCTTGGTGGAAGCATATTTCAGAAAATAATGAGTGGTGAATAGAAGTTTTATATGCATATGAATGATGTGTAGTACTCATAATATCCTCCAATAAGCTTCGTGTCTTTAAAGAACTTCCTGAATACCATATTGTTTCATTATATCTTCTTTTGTAAAAAGTTCTTGAAACCAAAGTTTAAATTCTTGTTCAGGTAATGGGCGGCTCAAAAAGTACCCTTGAATTTCATCGCATTGATATTTTGCAAGGAAACGAAGTTGGTCAACGTCCTCCACGCCTTCAGCTATTACGTTCAACTTTAAGCTATGTCCAAGATTAATCAGAGTAGTGGCAATCGCTGCATCCGTTGAATCCTGTGCGATATCGCGAATAAATGGCTGAGCAATTTTTAATGTATCCAACGGGAAATTTTTTAAGTACATCAATGTAGAATAACCCGTTCCAAAATCATCAATCGAAATTTTAATTCCTTTTTCTCTCAGACTATTTAAAATAACAATGATGGATTCCTCTTTTTGCATTAGAATGCTTTCTGTAATTTCAAGCTCTAACCAATGCCCATCGAGTCCTGTTTCCGTTAAAATTCGATTGACGGTATTCGTTAGATCGTGACGGAATTGTAGGGCAGATAAGTTTACAGAAATAACAAATGGCGGTATTCCAGCATCCTGCCATGATTTATTTAGACGACAAGCTTCTTCTAATACCCATTCCCCGATTGGTACAATTAAACCTGTTTCCTCTGCTAACGGGATGAACTCTGCAGGTGGAATCATCCCAAGATCAGGGTGATTCCAGCGGAGTAAGGCTTCTACTCCAGTTAATTCTCCGGTTTTAAGATTCATTTTAGGTTGCAAGTATAATAAAAATTCTTTATTCTCTATGGCTCTTCGAAGGTGATGTTCAAGCATGAAACGCTTAGATGTTGATGCAATGTGTTCGGGTTTATAAAAACGATAGGTGTTTTTTCCCTGATCTTTAGCGATATACATGGCCGTATCGGCTTTTTGGAAAAGGGTTTCGGCTGTATTTCCATCTTTTGGATAGACACTAATCCCAATACTAGGGGTTACAACAAACTCATGATCCTGTATAAGAAGACGCTTCGATAATTCTTTAATGACCTTTTGGGCTGTTAATTCGGCTGCGGTAAAATTTCCATTAGGTAGTATAATGGTAAACTCATCACCGGCAAGACGGTACAGTTCCTTCGTAGGATCTAAACATTCCGTTAAACGAACGGATACCTCTTTTAATAACGTATCACCTATGCCATGACCTAAAGTATCATTAATCAGCTTAAAACGATCGAGGTCGATAAAAAGTAAGGAAACGTTCCCATTTTTTATTTCACTTTCCTTTAGATGATTTTCTAAGGCTTCATAGAATTTTAATCTGTTAGGTAGTCCAGTTAGGCTGTCGAAATTGGCTTGATGATACACAATTTCCTCATGCTGTTTTCTTTCGGTGATATCTGTTGCTACACTAAGAAGATGTTTATTTCCATTATGAAGGATAGGTAATTTGATGACATGAAGCCATCTATTTTCGCCTTTAAAGTTTTGAAAGGCACACTCATAAACAATTTTATCTTTAGATCCATTCATTAGCTCTCTGTCTTCTTCTAGCCGTTCTTCTATATCACTCGCATTGGTATTAAAAGCCTTTTCAGATTTCCCAATAATATCATCCGTCGTAACGCCAAATGCCTCAGCGAATGCAGAATTAGCTAAGTAATAATATCCATCCCAGTCTTTGGCATAAATCATACATGGATTCTTTTCAATAATTTTTTCACTAATTTCTGTTCGAAAAAGCAAATCTTCCATTTGGTGTTTTAACGCATTAAGTTTACTAGATTGTCTTAGACAGTATATAGCAA
>DASQIV010000248.1:0-2438 GCA_035631415.1 Pseudoneobacillus sp.
TACAGCGATATGTAACAGAGCTAAGCCTTGAAGGAATTGAATCAAAAGGATTTACGGGCGATGTTTCTTCAGAAGAAAGCTTAAAAGGGGCGATTGATTCTGTTATTAAAACTTTCGGAAGGATCGATGTACTTTTATACAATGCCGCTAAATTAAAACCAGGTAAACCAACAGATTTAAATGCAGATGATTTATATTATGATTTTAAAGTTAATGTGGCTGGCGCACTGACAAGTGTTAAAGAAGTTCTACCTCATATGGAAAAAGGAACTATACTTTTAACCGGCGGCGGTTTGGCTCTACAGCCAAACGCTGACCTAGCTTCATTATCTATTGGAAAAGCAGGTTTACGTAGTCTTGCATACAGCTTGCACCAAGAATTAAATCCTAAAGGTATTTATATTGGTACATTAACGATTAATGGTTTTGTCCAAACAGGAACATTTTTCTCAGCTGAAAATATTGCGAATACGTTCTTTAGCATGTATGAAAATCAAACAGAAACAGAAGTTATATATGAAGAAAAGTAAATTTTTCCGAGAATATATTTGCGTGTACAAACAAACAATTAAGTAGACAAAGGAGACTATATCATGAAAACACTCGTAATCATCACTCACCCTAATCTTGAACAATCTCGAATTAATCGTACTTGGATGAAGGAATTAAAAAAGCACGAAGAAATTACACTTCATACTCTCTACCAAGCATACCCTGATGGAAAAATTAACGTAGAACACGAACAAAGACTATTAGAATCTCATGACCGTATTATTCTTCAATTCCCATTTTACTGGTATAGCACCCCTGCTTTGTTAAAACAATGGCAAGATGAAGTACTTTCTTATGGATGGGCATACGGGGAAGGTGGCGACAAGCTTCACGGCAAAGAACTAGGTCTTGCTATTTCTACTTTTGGTCCAGTAGATTCCTACCAGCCGACTGGTTATAATCATTTTACAATGGAGACCTTAACAACTCCTTTACAGCAAACAAGTAATCTTATTGGAACACGATTTATGCCTTTATTTGTGTTAAATGGTGTGATGCATGTTTCAGATGCTGAGCTTGCTGAAAATGCAAAAGCATATGTAGAATACGTTCTTCAACCCGCAAAGATTGAAGCTTAATTAATAAAAACTAAATTCAATAGTGGTATTTCTTCCTTACAAATACCTTTATTGAATAAAAACACTTTTAATTTTGTTAACACCCTTTTAATTGCATGTACAAACAAGTAAAATTCTAAAGATTCAGGTGATAAAGTTGAAAACATTAGTCATTGTAGCTCATCCAAACTTAGAGCAATCAAAAGTAAATAAAGCGTGGATGAATCGTCTTCTACAAGAAGAAAATGTAACGGTTCACAATTTATATGCTCATTACCCAACATTTGATATAGATGTTGAAAAAGAACAACAGCAATTATTAGAACATGACCGTATTGTTTTGCAATTTCCCTTCTATTGGTACAGCTCTCCTGCTTTATTAAAACAATGGCAGGATGTTGTATTAAAATACGGTTTTGCCTATGGCTCAGAAGGAAACAGATTACATGGAAAAGAGCTTATGCTCGTTATTTCAACGGGCGGGCCTGCTCTTGCCTATCAAGCTGGTGGTTACAACCATTATTCCATGAGTGAGTTAACACGCCCATTCCTAGCGACAGCAAACTTGTGTGGAATGCATTTCTTGCCGACTTTCCTTTTACAAGGAATGATGACACTAAACGAAGAAAGACTCAAAGAAAGCACAGAAGCACTTGCAGCTTATGTAATCAATCCGAATTTACGTGCAGGAAGATAATAGGTTATAGTTCCCCACTTTTGACTATGCTTTGTCTTTTTCTTCAAGGTTCTTATCAAGGAAGAATGCAGTTTATTTCTTCCTTGTAAACTTTGTTGCTAATAATACCTTAAACACCTATTTTAAAAAAAGATTTCACACAATAACCTATAAATTATCACAAAATTTATGCCATGAAACCTTATTTAATACGGCGTCTGGCTTGGTTCAAAAAACAACAATACTTGCGAAAACAGCCTTCTTCAAAAAAAGCGTCAGGCACAGCCCGTAGACAATCTCTGTCTTCGATCCGTACCTGACGCTAATTTTTTTTAGCCTATTCCCCAAAGTTTTTTTCAGTTTTACTGATCTTTATCCATATATTCTTTAATCTTTTTTTCTTCCCAAGCTGATCCAAAATTACTGTATGCAAATGTAGATATACCGTGGGCTAAAATTCCTATTCCCCATCCGCCTAGTGGATATAAAAACCACCAATTACCTGCGTCAGAACTAAGGTTTATAACAAAAAGTAAAATATTTACGCAAATGTATATTGTTAAATGAAGGTAAAATGCTTTAAGCATCTGCACCTTTTTCTTCGCTTTTATATACTTCTCATCTCTCGCCAAGCTCATTTCCCCCATTATTAT
>DASQIV010000249.1:0-3222 GCA_035631415.1 Pseudoneobacillus sp.
ACCCTCTGTTTTTTCTTCAATAACATTATTTGATTTTGCCATTACTTCTAATGCTTTTTGGATAGTTTCAATCGCTAAATCTTCGTTTCCTTCTGCAAACAAGCTTTCAGCTTCTGCTAATCTTTCTGAAGCAAATTTAGCAAATAACTCAGCCTCTTTAACATCATCCATTGTTAAAATTAATTGAACTTTTTCTAAAGCTAATTTTGCAAAATAGAAGAAATCCCCTGGTACTAATGCTGGCTTTTCAACATCGATATCTGAAGTTGTTTCTGTATTAGTTGTTACCTCAGTATTATCTGTAGCAGTATCGTCTTGTAATTGAACAGTTTCTAAATTATTATCTTCCGTTGCTGTAGTTTCATCTGCAAATGCTAGAGAGGAAGAGAAGGTAAATGATCCTGCTAAGACCATTGCTAAAGCTGTTTTTGCAATTTTATTCATTTCTTTTTGACTGATTAATTTTTTCAATTTCATTCACCTCATATATTATTTTGAAAATGTTTTTTGCGATCGCTTTTTCACTAAATGATTACGTTATGTTTTTATATGCTTTGGGGGTGATAAAAAAAAATAAACAAAAAAAATGCAAATTCTGAGATAATTTCTTCTCAGAATTTGCATTCAACAGTTGGTATTACTATATTTTTCGAACTGAACCGATTTTTAAAGAAATAACTCGAATAAGATAGCCAACTAGTAAACCTAAAGGTAAAAAAAAGAACATTGGCAAAAATACCGGACCAAATTTAATATTAAAGATCTCCAATTTAGGAGAATACATTAATCCTACTGTTAAAAAATAGGCTGCAAAAACAAATGGTAAAAAAGTTAACTTTTCTCCTTCTGGCATAGCCTGTCTATAGGCATCCCACATAGCGAACATATACAAACAAGGGTAAAACATTAGCCATTGATAATCTGTTACCTGCATAGCCTTATCTATTTCCCAAAGAAAACTATACATGATAGCTGAATTAAAATGGCTATTAATATTAATCAAAAATTCTAAAAAGATAAAAATTGCACCCTTAAAATACTGCCCTACTAGCAATTGTCCGAAACCCGGAAGTGCAGCACTCCATAAAACCGCTTCAACCTTAGTTAATTTTTTCATATAGTCGCCCACATCTTAGCTAGGATATTTTTCTTATGATTTATTAACTATTATTCCATTTAAGTAGCATTTTTATCTCAAGAAAACAGGTTTTAAAACAAAAAATTAAAAAGACATGGAAACATTAAATTTTAATTTGATACTCTTGTTTATTTTTATTTTTTTCATAAAAAGACACCATTGCTTTTAATCCTTCTTTAAAATCTGGACAATATATTCCAGATCCCTTTAAATCATTTTGAGCATTAGTACAATCAAACCTTCCATGCCATTCGAAGTAGTCGAGTGCTTCCCGTTCCACTTTTAATAATCGTTGAATGAGTTTAAACTGAAGAAAGAATTTGGCTAACCCTAAAGGTAGTGTACCCTTAGGTGTTTTTTGTAGTAGCTCTTTCATTAAGAATTCATAGATATTGGTAACCGAATATGGATTGGGGTCTGTAAGATGATAAGTCTTTCCTTCTCCGTTTGGGTGGAAACTTAAGTAGGTTGTTGCCTTTAAAATATAATCAATTGGTACTAGGTTAATAACAGTATTACTGGAACCAAGGTACGGAATAAAAGGCAAGAACCGTAATCGATTAAAGAAATGAAGGATAAAATAAGGTCCATCAAATTTTATGGTTTCCCCAGTCTGCGTATGCCCCTTCACAATTCCAGGTCTAATAATAGTTACTGGTTTTTCTTTTTTCAATTCTTCCACTAGTAATTCAGCCTCATATTTCGTCTCTTCGTAATAATTTTTATATCTCTCTGGTTTGATTAGTTCGTTTTCATAAAGAATACCTTCTCTAAGCCCCGCAACGTAGGCAGTACTAAAATAGGTATATCTCTCTATATGTGGTAATTGTTTAACCCATTCATTGATATTATGTGTTCCGTTAACATTTACACGATAGGCAATGTCCTTGGGAACCGCAAGGTCATAGATAGCTGCTAAATGAAAAACATGGGTTATTTCTTTATTGAGTTGTTCCCTTTCTTGATCCGTTAGATTAAATAGCGTAGGATCTGTTATATCTCCTTGTATGATTTGGAACCTTTCTGAACTCAGCTGAAATTCTTGAAGAATTTTCTCCTTCTCTTTTTCTGCCTTTTCTAGCATGGATGGAACTACTAGAACAATAATCTTTTCAGCTGGATTAGTATTCCAAACTTCACGAATAAGCTGATTACAAATAAATCCTGGAAATCCAGTAAAAAAATAACTTCTTAATTCCATATCATCACCCTTTTGACTTTGCACAAAAAATGCATTTATTTATATTTTAATTGGTCAAATTGGATAACGTCAAACTAAAGAGTGAATCTTCAGAAATAATAACCAATCCTTTAACAAATTAACGCACTGGGGGTCAGACCCCCAATGCGTTAATTTGTTAAAGCGTTTTTAGGTGTTTTGATTGTTTTTTCTTTTGACATTAAAGTAAAGATACAACGAGAAAGAATGCTGTTCCCCACATAATAACTGCTGAAATTTTATTTAATACGATAATGAATTTTCCAGTTTGGTCTATGTTCCCAATCATCTTTCCTAAAAGAGAAAGACCCAAAAACCATATCCATGAAACTAGAATACATGATAAAGTAAAAGCCCATTTTTCAATTCCTGTATAAGTTATAGATGATGTCCCTATAACCCCTAATGTGTCTAAAATCGCATGGGGGTTTAATAAAGATACAGAGGCTGCAAATAGTATTTGTTTTTTAGGTGGAAATACCTCAAAATCAGATCCATTTTTCATCGGTTTAGTTTTCCAGGTTGAATAACCCATAAATAGTAAAAATCCTACCCCGATAACGATTATCATTGTTTTTAACCAGGATAAACTTAGAATAATCAATGATATACCTAATACAGCAACAGAAATAAGTAATGTATCGCAAATAGCGGCCGTTACAACAACAGGTAATGCTCTCATCAAATTAGGTTGAGTTGCTCCTTGATTGAAAACAAATACATTCTGAACTCCTAGAGGGAGAATCAGACCTAGAGCAAGAATAAATCCATGAATCATTGCATTAATCATATTAGCCTCTTTGTGTCTCCTTTTTAGCATGGTTACCCCTAATTTTACCATCCAAACAATAATCTTTCACCTATC
>DASQIV010000250.1:0-2590 GCA_035631415.1 Pseudoneobacillus sp.
TAAGATAGCTAAAGCGATACCAGCACTTATGGAAAGATAAGAATATTTCATATTGATATATTTACTAATTTCACCTGAAGTGTGTAGGTGCATAATTAAAAAAGTGAAACAAATTAATATAAGTCCTCTTACCATAATCAACCCACCTTAAATTAGTAATGAGTATAAGAAAACAACAATCGTAACTGTCGAGATAACGATAAAAACAAGCCTTCTATTAAAAGTGCCTAACATCATTAGTAAATTTTTTATATCAAGCATTGGACCAAACACTAAAAAGGCAACTATTGCTCCAGTAGAAAATGTTGTTCTAAATGATGAAGCAATAAATGCATCAGCTTCGGAACAAAGAGATAGAATAAAAGCAAGAGCCATCATAACTAATGATGATGATGCTTGACCTTGTCCGATTGAAACAAGTGTAGAGGTTTTAATAAAGGTTTGCACACCCGCAGCAATTAATGAACCAACAATTAAATACTTACCCATTGAAAAAAATTCTTCAACTGCATGCTCAAGAGTCTGCCACATTTTCTTTTTAAAAGAAATAGGAGCTACAGAGTGTTGATGTGAGTGAAGTTTTTCTAGCAAAGGATTTCCTTTATATAAAAAAGCTATAACAAGACCAACAATAATGGATACTAAAGCAGCTCCCATTGCTCTGTAAAGTGCCATTCTCCAATCACTACCAAAGGCAATATAAGTAGAAAACAAGACAACAGGATTAATGATTGGACCTGATAACATAAAAGCAATCCCAGCGTATATAGGAACACCCTTTTGAACTAATCTTTTTACAATAGGGACAATCCCGCATTCACAAGCAGGAAACAACGCTCCTAAGAAACTGGCAAAAAGTACTGCTAATATTGGATTTTTAGGCATGATTTTTGCCACCATCTCTTCTGTGACAAACATTTGAATGATACCAGCAATTATGACTCCTAAAATAACAAACGGTAAAGCTTCTATTAATATAGAAATAAATATTGTGTTCATTTGAAAAAATGACTGTTGTAGTTGTGAGTTTATCATTTTGATACCTCCAAGATAGAAGGGTACATTTCCGTAAACCACTATACTCTGATTTTTACCGTTCGTCTATTATTAAATTTTAGAAACATCGTTCTACAAAAAGATAGATCTGCCTCATTTGAGAATATAATTTTTCAAAAAAGTTATTTACATGTATAAATATGGTAAAATTTTCGAGATGAATCTTTTTAATAGAAGAAATATATGAGTCTATTTGTAAAACAACCAATAATAGAGACTGAACGATTTTTATTAAGACAAATGACCTTAGTTGATGCACCAGCTGTATTTGAACACCCTATCTGACCTGATGTGACTAAAGATATGGGAGTTAGTCCATTTCAAAGTGTCGAGGATACAGTAAATCTAATTAACTTTATGAATAACCATTTCGAACAAAATATCGCACTAAGATGGGGAGTTATACGGAAAGAGGATCATCAGTTAGTTGGAACATGCGGCTTTAATGCTTGAGATACCAATCGTGGCTCACGTGTCGAAATTGCCTATGATTTAGGGAAAGCATACTGGAGAAAAGGATATATGTCCGAAATTTTAGAGTCACTTATTCAGTTCAGTTTCGAAAAAGTTGGGTTTCACAGTGTTGAAGCACTTACAAATCTTGATGCGATACCATCAATGAATCTACCCATGAAAGTAGGCTTTAAAGAGGATGGTATTCTAAGAGGCTACGCAGCGCACGAAGATCATTATGTTGACCAAAGATGTTTTTCACTACTAAAACATGAGTGGAATTAATGAAAATAGCAATCTAAAACAGCAGTTCTCTACTGCTGTTTTTTAGATGATTTTTAGGGGGAGATTACGAATGTTTGTTTTAGTCTTAAAGTACATAAAATCACTTGAGGAAGTAGATAAGGAATTAATCTCACACATAGAATATTTAGAAAAATATTATACACTACAAAAATTTATTTGTTCAGGAAGAAGAGACCCAAGAATTGGAGGAGTTATACTTTGTAGGGCAAGTAATAAAGAAGAAGTAGAAACCATCATTAAAGAAGATCCATTTTATTTTAAACAGATTGCAGAATACGATATCATTGAATTTTCACCTACCAAATATGCTGAAGGATTTGAACGTTTCTTATAAATGAGCATAAATTACGGAACAAGTCCAAGCATATTCAATGTAACCCGTTCGGTTGAGAAGGAGAAGAGGTTAATTTGCACTTGAATTAACAACCAAATTGTCATAAGAAAAAGCCGTCGATTTCACTTATAAATCACGCTTCTTCAACCATTAAAATAGTAAAATCAACTTGTCCCTAATAACTGTTACACATTTTTGGTCAATTACGTTTTTTGGAGGTGTTTGCGGACACAGAGTACGTAATTGGCTTAAAATGGAGCAGAAATGGGCAACTTTTACCTCGATAGCGGAACGTGTGTCCGATACGAGCGTGAAAACACCCATATTTTTATAAATAACGGATTGTAGGTCCGGTAAATATTTTCTCTCATTTTTTGCGGACACAGTGGTACGCTATTTGGGTCGATGTTGAATCGAATTATTCCTCTTTCCTTCTAGCTT
>DASQIV010000251.1:0-3029 GCA_035631415.1 Pseudoneobacillus sp.
CAGACCCCCGGCGCGTTCATTCGTTATAGAGTTTATTTTTCTTGGTGTTCTATGCTTAGTCCTTCAATATGCCTTTTACCCATAAGTTTCTTTTTCTTTCGGTTCTCTACCGTGTCAAAGATAATATCAAAATCATAATCTTCAGGATATAATTCTTCTCTTGAAATATATAATTGTAAACGTTTATGATTAATCTCTTCTTTAACACCCTTCATTTGAACGATGTAATTCCCTTTAGCATCAGGACCTTTATACACAATTCCTATATCATTAGAAGGACTAATCTGTACATTATCGCCCATTAAAAACATTTGAACATTAGTCGTTTCTTTTATTTTCTTCGTCCGATTTTGATGACGATTTACTATTATTTGTTTGTCTTGTTCAACTTTAGATCGAGAATCCAAATCAGAACGAATATACTCCTTTGTTTCCTTATAGGTTATAAAATGCGCTTTTTCTATAATTTTTGGATGAAGACCTAGTTTTAGCGCTATCGCGAACGCTTGGCTATCTCCACCTCTACCAATAATTAAACGATAAGTAGGCATTAAAGTGTCCAAATCAAACTCCATCGAGCCATTTATAAAGCCTTCATGTTGATAAGCAAATTCTTTGATTTCGCTATAATGGGTGGTTGCAAACAATGTACATCCTTTTAAATACAATTGTTCTAATATAGCTGTTGCTAAGCCCATCCCTTCTCCTGGATCGGTTCCGGAACCTAGCTCATCTAGTAAAACGAGAGTTCGATCATTTGCTTCTTTTAATATCTCAACAATGTTTACAATTCTTGAACTGAAAGTACTTAAGTTTTGTTCTATACTTTGCCCGTCTCCAATATCAACTAGTACCTTGTGGAAGATACTCATCTGCGAGCCACTATCCACTGGAAGATGAAGTCCAGATTGAAACATCAGAGTTAACAAACCAACTGTTTTAATGGTGACCGTTTTTCCACCTGTATTAGGTCCCGTAATAACCAATGAATGGCAACCATTTCCCAGTTCAAGGTTTAGTGGTACGGCATGATCCCCTAAAAGAGGATGCTTAGCATTTATCAAGTGAATATGATGATCTTCATTTATACCTACAGATACTCCTTCAATAAAGCGACTATATTTCGCTTTTGCAAATAAAAAGTCATAATGAATCATTGTTTCCATCGCTAATCGAATTTCTGATTCGTGACTTTCAACTAATCCTGTTAGATACATCAACACTTTTTCAATTTCTTGTTCCTCTTCCATCACAACCCAATTAAGCTGCTCCTGTCCAGTTGCTACTTCTTCGGGCTCTATAAAAATAGTAGATCCTGAAGCAGAAGTATCAATCATATTCCCTTTGATTTTATTGCGGTATTCTTTTTTTATTGGTATAACAAAGCGACCGTCACGTTGACTAACTACCGCTTCTTGTAGATATGTTTTATATTTAGAAGACTTTAATATTTGCAATACCTTTTCCTTCAGACGTTCCTCCAATATTGCTTTTTGCTTTCTTACCTTTAAAAGTTCCTTACTTGCATAATCATCAACAGCTCCATTTCGAATACACCTTTGAATCTCTGCTTCTAGATTAGGTAATTCAGATATAGAGTGAACATATGAAGCAACCGTTGGAGCTACATTTTCCTTATCTTTCATAAATCTTCTCATTTTACTACAAGAATCTAAAAAATGAAGTAG
This sequence comes from Pseudoneobacillus sp., assembly GCA_035631415.1. GTDB lineage: Bacteria > Bacillota > Bacilli > Bacillales > Cytobacillaceae > Pseudoneobacillus. The sequence continues at coordinate 1,689 of DASQIV010000251.1, forward strand.
CTTCATTAACTGTTCAGCTTTTATAGCAACACCTTTATTTATCCCCTTAAGAATTTGCTCCATCCCCTCTAAACCATGAACCGGTACGCTACTACTTATTCTTAAGATGGTTACTGCTTCAGTAAGTTCTGTTAACCAGCCTTCAATCTGCCTTTTATTTACTGATGGCACTAATTGCATAACTTGATTTTTTCCTTCTTGGGTCATAGCATAACTAGCAATCATTTCTTTAATTCGATTAAACTCTAATACTTCAAACGTTTGGTTATTCAATGTTTCATTCTCCTTTATTTTAAAAATCTCTATTTTACAAAGTAGTTTTTATGAAAAATACGGACATCCCTTTTGAAATGAAATTTCTTAGTCAGCAGCACTCTTTCTATTAAGAAAAAACAAAAAAGGCCTTAATGAACAAACGTCATTAAGGCCTCAAAATAAACAGAAGAATCCCCTGTTTATAAATGAATAACACAAATACCAATCCATACAAAATAAAAAACTATGCATAACGAAGCATAGCTTGGATTTAATAAGTAATTTGTCTGCTATGACTATGTTCTTAACATCAATCCAAAAGCAAAAGTTAATAAACCTCCTATATAGGAAGCTTTTTGCTCGGAATGTCCGTATTAAATTTAACGGTTAGTTAAGAACGACACCTAACATACAACATACTCCTTTATAAAAAAGAATTTATCCTAATAATACATAAATTGAAAAATTATGTCAATAGTCACAGAAGGATTTGAGTAAATCGGAGAGGGATTAAATTATTATAATGTTCCACTCATTGTTCACATTTTATCCATTTCTTTTTCAAAAAAAATTCTTTATCTTAAGATAAGGGGGTTTTCAATATGAAGAAAGTAATTATTATCAGTTTTGTCTTGGTTTTTATAGGAATAGCTTCAGGAATAACATTTTTCCTAATCAGAGATGCCAATGCACAAATCCCAAAGGATGTTACCTTAATAAACCAAAACGGTGAAGAATACCGATTTGGTGATGACCATACAAAAGTAAAATTAGTTGAATTTATTTACACACATTGCCCTGATATATGCCCAACAACTACCCAAAAGATGAACACCCTGAAAAAGGATCTTGAAAAGGAAGGTGTTTTTGGAAAAGAAGTTGAATTTATCACTATTACAATCGATCCTTACCGTGACACAACAGAAGTTTTAAACAAGTATATGCAAACATTCGAGATTGAAAATAACGGTAACTGGACCTTTTTAACTGGAGATTTAAAAGACATTACAGAAAGTCATAAAAGAATTCGCGAAATTGCAGATACTTTCCAATTTCAATACCGTGATCCAGGGGATGGGTATTTCG
>DASQIV010000252.1:0-2034 GCA_035631415.1 Pseudoneobacillus sp.
TGGAATAAAGTGGATATATGATATTTTACCATTTAACATTGCCAAAGGTTATCACTTACAGCTTGCAATTTTTTGGATTGCGACAGCGTGGCTTGGTATGGGAATCTTTGTCGCTCCCCTAGTTGGCGGACACGAACCTAAGCGTCAAGGATTATTAGTAGATATATTATTTTGGGCATTAGTTTTCCTAGTAGTTGGTAGTATGGTTGGACAATGGCTTGGAGCAAACGGATACTTGGGTAACAATTGGTTCTTATTAGGTCACCAAGGTTGGGAATACCTAGAGTTAGGACGTATTTGGCAAGTCATTCTTGCCGTCGGTATGGTCATTTGGCTATTTATCGTTTACCGTGGTATTCGTAGCGGGTTGAGAAAGGAAACAGATAAGGGTGGATTAATTCACTTATTATTCTACTCTGCGATTGCCGTTCCATTCTTTTACTTCTTTGCATTTATGATCAATCCAGACACAAGCTTTACTTTTGCCGATTATTGGCGCTGGTGGATTATTCACCTTTGGGTAGAAGGTATTTTTGAAGTATTTGCGGTTGTAGTAATTGGATTCCTAATGGTTCAAATGGGACTGGTCACGAAAAGCTCAACCGTAAAAGCATTGTACTTCCAATTAATACTACTTCTTGGAAGTGGTGTAATAGGAATTGGTCATCATTATTATTATAACGGTTCAGCTGAAGCGTGGATCGGTTTAGGTGCCGTTTTCTCAGCATTAGAAGTAATCCCATTAACATTACTAATATTAGAAGCTTATGATCAATATAGAATGATGCGTGAAGGTGGAGTTGACTTCCCTTATAAAGGCACATTCTGGTTCTTAATTTCTGTTGCGATTTGGAATCTTGTAGGAGCAGGGGTACTTGGATTCTTAATCAATTTACCTGCAGTGAGCTTCCTAGAACATGGGCAATTCTTAACTCCAGCACATGGCCATGCGTCCATGATGGGAGTATACGGAATGTTTGCAGCGGCTGTTCTCATTTATTCACTTAGAAATATTACGAAGCCAGAAAAATGGAATGATAAATGGGTTAAATTCAGTTGTATCATGTTAAACATTGGTTTAGCAGGAATGGTTATCATTTCTTTATTACCAGTCGGATTCCTACAATTAAAAGAAGCATATACAAATGGATACGCTAATTCAAGATCAGCTTCATTCCTGCAACAGGATATTGTGCAAAATTTATTCACAATCCGTGCAATACCAGATACGATTTTCTTAATCGGTGTTGTAGCTCTATTAGCAGTAAGTGTTAGATCTATTCTAAATTTACGGAAAGTGACACATAAAGAAAATGAGCCGCTTCCTGTAAAAGATCTTTCATTAGACGATGATGAGGAATAAAAGTTTTTAAAAATAAAAGAAAATCCGTAAGCTTATGCTTGCGGATTTTCTAATTCATTTTTTTTATCGTGGCAATCAAAGCATAGTAAATCTTTATTATCTAATATAATACCGTTGAAGAATCCTTCGAGACAATACAAATCCTTTTGACAATTTGAACACTTTCCGATATGTTCTTTCACTGTTATCACCTCTTCATAGGATATATTCGATTAAAATGATTTAAATCCTACTATACATATAGTTAAAATCATCGTGATAGTGTGATACCACGCACTAAAGAAGCAGGGAAAATCTTTTATACTTAAAAAGTAGAGAAGAAATCATTCAATAAAAGGAGAGAGTAAAATGGAAAATACCTTTGTTGCAACAGTAAATGTACCTGACTTCCCACCGAGAGAAAAGCACCCAACTATATTTAAAACATTTGACAGTTTAAACACCGAGGAAAATATGCTAATTGTAAACGACCACGACCCGCGTCCATTACTCTACCAATTCATGATGGAACGCCCTGAACAATTCGAATGGGAATACATCGAAGAAGGCCCAGAAATTTGGAAAGTAGCAATTAAGAAGAAGTAATTTTAGTTGATAAGAATAAAATAGGTGCAGGCACTAAGAAATTTCGGAACTATGAAATTCCATCCCGATTTTGTCGGATTCTTTGG
>DASQIV010000253.1:0-4007 GCA_035631415.1 Pseudoneobacillus sp.
TTTCCCACCGTCCTATCTATGTCTACGCCTCAGGTCCTACTTCAAAATACCGCTCAGGCTCGTTATATGAAATTTCGTAAATAGGTAAGATGAATACATAGAAAGGAGGAAGTGAAAATGAAAAAATTCGGTTTGTTAGTAGTAGGAGGCATCGCTGCAATGGTTCTTTTCTCAACTATTGGACCAATGGTTGGTCTTGCTGTCAGCTTGCTTGTTCTGTATTTTGTTTTCAAGAAATTCCTTAAGGCGGAATCAACAATGAGGAAGATTGGCTGGAGTATCCTTGGGTTAGTTGCCCTTGTCATTGCAGCACATAACGTACCCGCCATTTTAGGAGTTGTCGCAGTGTATGTCCTTTACCTTGTATATAAAAAATGGAATCAATCGAAAACGGTTGCTGTGAAAGAAAGTAATGACCCATTTGTAAACTTTGAAAAACAATGGAATGATATTAAAAATTATTAATTAAAGGGAGAGATTTTAGGATGACAAACTTATTTACTCGTTTAAAAGATATGATTGAAGCGGACTTACATCAAGCAATGGATCATAAGGAAAAGAAAAACCCAATTGTGTTATTAAACCAATACTTACGTCAAAGTGAGCAAGAAACAGAAAAGGTTCGCAAGCTTTTAGAACGCCAATACTCGTTGAAGGATGAATTTACTCGTGAATTAAGATTTGCAAAGGAAATGGCTAATAAACGTCAACATCAAGCTGATGTAGCTCAACGTGCTGGAGAAATGACATTGTTTGAATTTGCTTCTGGGGAGCAAGCACAATATGAGGAAAGAGCAAGTCGTTTAGAAAATTCATTGCAAATGGTCCAAGGTCAATTAAATGACTTAGAGAAAAAATATGAGGAAATGAAACATAAACTGAAGGATATGCACATTCGCCGTATGGAGCTTATGGGGAGAGAAAATGTGACACGTGCTCATCACCGAATGAATCAGGTATTAGATACTAATCAATTTTCAGACCGCTCTTTCTCTAAATTCCAAGAAATCGAAAACTATTTAGATCGTTTGGAGAACCAAGTGAATAGCTCTTATTATCGCAGTACAATCGATGCAAAAATTGCTCAATTAGAAAAAGAAATGAAAGTTGAACAAACTCATTATATTTCATAGGTAAATCATGGTATTCTAAAAAGGCGTAGGTAAACGACTACGCCTTTTGATACTATTAATCTCATTTTAATAAATTTGAAAAAGAAAGAGAGGGGATAAGTGGATGTTAAAGAAGAAGATAAATAGTGACTATCTTAGCTGGATTATACTTATCGGTGCGGTCATTCTATTATTGGATGTAACTTTTTTCAGTCAAGGCCTTATTTTCTCTCTTTTAATTTCTAGCGTCATGATCTATCTTGGGCGAAAAGCAATGCCAAAAAAAATAGGAAAGCTACTATTTTGGGGTGGTATTTTTATTTTCGCAGCAAGTGTTTTAAATATGGTAACCTTCCGTTTTTTACTCTTAGCTATCTTGATCCACTTTGTGATTCAATTTGCTGGGTCAAAGCGTGAACCCAAAGTATTTAGTCCAGTAGTGAAGATAGATGAAGAATCAAAGCCATCAGAAAAAATTATTAGTCGTAAACCTTTATTCGGTAATATGTTATTTGGACAACAAAGAACACCGGACCATGTATATGAATGGAATGATATAAACATTCAGACCGGTGTTGGAGATTCTGTAGTGGACTTAAGCTATACGGTATTGCCGAAAGGAGAAACGGTTATTTTTATTCGTAATTTCATTGGCAATGTTCAGATTTTTGTTCCATATGATTATGAGGTTTCCATACAACATTCTGTCATAATGGGGTCTACAACTGTCTTTGAATACCAAGAATCGAAAATGATTAATCAAGTGTTTCACTTGCAAACTCCTGAATACGAAAAGGCCGAACAAAAAGTAAAAATTGTCACGTCCGTATTCCTAGGTGATATTGAGGTGAAGAGAATATGAGTACACTTCAGAGACAAGTACTATGGGGTGTTAGTTTCTCGATTCTCTTAATGGCCCTATTATTTGCGGCCTTTTTCTTCGTGTATCCCTTAACGGATTGGTGGGATCTTTGGGAACGTGCGATTTTCGATATCCCTTTTCTATTGTTTGTGCCTGCCGTTAGCATTGGATTTGGAATCTTCTTTGGTTTTTTAACGGGGATATTTTGGCGAAAAAATCTTTTGTCCATAGACAAGCTTCTTCATCAATTAGAAGAGGGCGTTGCAGTTAATATAGGTGAAGACAATGTTTGTGAAGAAGTGAACAGCGTTTATAAAAGAATTGACAGAATCTACAAGCAGATGACGGAAAAAGCAAAGATTTCACAACGAATGGCGACGGAAAAAGTTGAGGACCAAGAGCAACGAATTCAAGAAATTATCTCGCAAGAGCGAAATCGGTTAGCTCGTGAATTGCATGATTCTGTCAGTCAACAGCTCTTTGCTGCATCGATGTTAATGTCAGCCATTAATGAAACAAAGCCAAAGTCTGAAGACCGTGAAACAAAGCAGCTTAAAATGGTCGAGGAAATGATCCACCAATCCCAATTAGAAATGAGAGCACTGCTATTACATTTGCGCCCAGTCGCATTAAAAGATAAGTCCTTACAAGAAGGAATTGCGGAGCTTTTAATCGAATTATCCCAAAAGGTTACGATGGAAATCCAATGGAAAGTAGAAGATATTTTATTAGATAAAGGCATTGAGGATCATCTTTTCCGCATATTACAAGAATCGGTATCCAATACGCTTCGCCACTCAAAAGCAAATAAATTGGAGGTTCTTTTAATAAAAAGAGATGACCTTGTCATTATGAGAATAGTGGATGATGGAATCGGATTTGACATTGAAGGAGATAAAGCAGGCTCTTACGGTATGCAAAATATGCATGAAAGAGCGGTAGAGGTTGGCGGCACATTAAAGGTTGTTAGTGTAAAGGATAAAGGAACACGATTAGAAGTAAAAGTTCCAATAACAAATAAGGGTGAAGACGATGATTAGAGTTTTGTTTGTGGATGATCACGAAATGGTTCGAATTGGAGTTTCTTCCTATCTATCTGCACAACCAGATATTGAAGTAGTGGGGGAAGCGGATAATGGTAGACGTGGAGTAGAATTAGCATTAGAACTTCGCCCGGACATCATCTTAATGGATTTAGTGATGAAGGAAATGGATGGAATTGAAGCAACAAGACAAATCATCGAACAATGGCCCGAAGCGAAGGTTATCATTGTGACGAGTTTCTTAGATGATGAAAAGGTGTATCCTGCTTTAGAAGCTGGTGCTACTAGTTATATGCTAAAAACTTCAAAAGCGGGGGAAATTGCTAACGCGGTACGGGCTACCTATCATGGTCAATCCGTTTTGGAGCCAGAAGTCACCGGGAAAATGATGTTAAAGATGCGCCAAAAAACGACGCTTTTACCACATGAGGAACTGACGAGCCGAGAAATGGAAATTCTGCTATTAATGGCAGAAGGGAAAACAAACCAAGAGATTGCTGACGAGCTATTCATTGCCTTAAAGACGGTTAAAACCCATGTAAGTAATATCTTAAGTAAACTTCAAGTACAAGACCGCACTCAAGCAGTTATCTATGCATTTAAGCACTCATTAGTAGAATAAATATCATATCATAATTTAGCACATTAAAGCGGTGGGGGGCAGACCCCCACCGCTTTAATGTGCTAAAAACAGATTATTTCTTTTCTAGTTCATTTTCATTATAGTACTGGACGGAGTACATAGCTCCTTCACTGACCATATTATTATCTTCGACATCATGAGGGTCAGGGTGTCCAGCTTTTTTAATCGGAAAACCATTTTTCTTTTTCAAACCAATCATCTCTTGAAATTGATAGAAGGTAGAAAGTAGTTTGTTCCTTGACGATTTGGTAGATAGTAGAATGAGAGTACCGATTCCAGCACCAGCTAATAAGTACGAGGTAGTCGAATGTTTTTGCATATCATTTACTCCTCCTTTTTTGTAATCT
>DASQIV010000254.1:0-5826 GCA_035631415.1 Pseudoneobacillus sp.
TACGAAAGTAAAATGGCTATCTGTATATATAAATACATGATTAATTTAGTAAAGGATACTGAAATACTCTCCATCTTAAAAGAAGATATTACTTTTATTGAAGGCTTTCTACAATCACTTTCTGCCGTATTTGAGAAAGAACAAATGCCATTACCTATTGGCTTTACTGAACAAGATGTGAATGAAAATGTTCCTAGATTATGTTCTGATGGATTTATCCTTTATTATTTACAAACCATGTCTAAAGCAGGAATGTCTAAAGATGTAAGCATTCTTGCTCTTACAACAAGTAAGGATCTAAAAGTGTTGTTTAAAAACCACTTAGATCATGCGTATGGAATATATGAAAAGGTAGAGACTCTTTTATTAGATCGAGGGCTTTACATTAGACCTCCCTATATTCCTTTACCAAAGAGTGTGGAATTTGTAAGTAGCAATAATTATCTAGGTGGAATACATATCTTTGAAGAAAAGAGACCTCTGAATGCTATTGAAATCTCCCATTTATTTATGAATATGGAAGTGAATCAAATAGGAATGATGATTTGTATGGCGTTCAGTCAAGTGGCAAAAGATAATGATGTGATCAAGTATTTACTACGTGGAAAAGAGCTTTCAAAGGATATATTTAGTACCTGCTCGAATTTATTAATTGAATCCGAAGTACAGGCGCCTGCCACTTGGGATGCGGAAATAACGGATTCAACCGTCTCGCCATTTTCCGATAAATTAATGCTTAGTTTTATAAACATGCTTAATACATATGGACTTGGAATTTATTCTATTTCATCTGCTGCCAGTTTACGTTCCGATATACAAACTAAGTATGCAGGTATTACAAAAGATGTTGCTGCCTATGCAAAAGATGGAGTTGAATTATTGATTAAAAAGGGCTGGTTTGAACAACCACCAACTTTACCTGATCGCAAGAGACTAGCAAATAACTAAAATTTTTAATGGGCATTGGTGGAAAGCCAATGCTTTTTTCACGAAAGCATGTAGATTTTCATATGTATGAATGACTCGGTATGGAGGTGGTTTTGTTGGAAAGGGATAAAGTGGATGAATATTTACAACAAGGCATGTATGGTCCAAAAGAGATTAAACCAGAAGAAAGAAGACGTTTCTTAGGAACATTAAGAGAGCGAATTGTGGTCGCTTTAACAATACCGCAAGTTCGTGAAGGAAAGGTAAATGTAGAGCTTGAAAAAGTAATGAAGGAAAATGTAAAAGCACATCTCTATTTGAATGGTCAAATTGAGTACCCTTCTCTGTCAAAAGTGTTGAAAATCGCCAGGAAGTTAGGGATGCCTTTTACGATTGTTAACAATCAGGATGTGGAAACCGATATTGGTCTAGTAGTTGCATATGATTATGCCATTGAGAAGGAAGATATATTTTTAAAGAATGAAGCGAAGCCAAAGATAAGCTTAGGAAAGGAAAATAATGAGGGTATCTTTTCAAAACTAAAGAAAAAACTTTTCTGATGTATGTAAAAACAGGAATACACTTATTATTCTAAACATTTAGCTTTCTGGTAATACACTGGTAATAGGATTGTGATATAGTCATAGTAACAATGTATTCCTGTTTAAGGTGGTGTTATTTATTGTGCTCAAGATAAAGAAAAGACCGATATTTGTCAAAACGGAAATTAAGACAACCATGGACAGGCTTTGGGAGTATACTCAAAATCCTGATATACATACAGAATGGGATGTTCGTTTTACTGAAATAACCTATCTTGAAAAACAAAAGAATGAACCACAGAGATTTCTTTATAAAACGAAAATTGGGTTGGGGTTAGAAATTGCCGGGACTGGTGAATCGGGTGGCGAACGAATCGGTGAAAAAGGGGAAAGAGTTTCAACCTTGAAATTCTCGACAGACAATCCCATTTCGCTAATCCGAACGGGAAGAGGATATTGGAAATATAAGCAGGTTGGTGAAAAGATTGATTTTTTAACACAATACGATTATGACACACGGTTTGGAAAGCTTGGGGAATTGGTAGATATCATTCTTTTCCGTCCGTTGCTTGGGTGGGCAACAGCTTGGAGCTTCGATACATTAAAACTCTGGTTAGAAAAAGGCTACCATCCACGGCAATCGATGATGAAAACAGCTAGTTATTGGCTCGTTTGTTTGTCGTTGGCTATCATTTGGATGTATCAAGGACTTGTTCCGAAACTATTATTTCTTCATCCTCAAGAATTAAAGATGACTGCTTCGTTGTTTGGTGAAGAATCTACAGCTTTAGTTGTTAGAGGAGTCGGAAGTCTTGAAATTATTTTTGGAGTTTTATGGCTACTACCATTCCTTAAATTTAAACGAAAGCTACTTCTTTTCCAATCAGTGCTCATGCTTTTCCTTACTTTTGCGGCTATCCTCTCAGATGCTACAAGTTATTATCATCCTTTTAATCCAATCACGCTAAATGTTGCAGTCATATTTCTTTCCGTAATCGGATATTTAAATTCCAATCAACTTCCTATTGCCCGTCATTGTCAAAGAAAGCGAAAGGATTGAAAGAATTGACCTCTATTTATCAGAAAGTACTAGGTACACAGTTTCATAAACTTCATCCAATGCTTCAACATAGATATACATTAACTAAGGAAAAAGGGTTTATCGGGAAAGGTATGATGGATGAAATTACTGGGGGTAACTACTTTATTAGAAAAATGTTCCATTTTGGTGTGCCGTACCGTGTTTTTTTTCCTGAGAGGGGAAGGAAGGTACCTTTTTTAATTGAAAATAAGGTGGTTATCGGCCAAAACGGTGAAGATGTCGTTGAATGGAATCGAACCTTTTCTTTTAAGAAACATTCGCGTCATTTTGATGCAATTATGTTTTTGGATGAGAGAAATGAGGAAATCGTTGATTTGTTTGGTAAACCCTCAATTCTAGGTTCGACCTTATCTTTGAAGGTGAATGAAAGAGATGGTTCACTACTGATTCGTTCGGTTCAGCAATGGTTAGTGGTTAATGGTGAGAAGCTTCCATTACCTCGTATTTTACATGGGGAAGCTAGAATCATTGAATCATATGATGATGCTGCGAATCTATACAAAATACAAGTTGAGGTGAAAAATCCTTTACTAGGAACGCTTTTTCATTACAAGGGGAGCTTTATGGAAGTAGAGAGGGATTCACAATATGAGACGTAATAATTGGCTAGGTCTCTTGATTTTTCTCATTTATATAGCCTTTGAATGGCCACATATTCATCCGGTTGAAGCTTTTGTCTTGTTTTCCATTTTATGCCTCATTCCCTTATCCTTTGATTTGATTGAGATAAAGGATAGAAGTGGGAAAACGTTTTGGGTAGCAAAATGGGTGGAGCTGATGTACCCGTTTGCTGCAGGAAGTGCGATGCTCGCGTTTCTTCTGGATCAAATTGTTTTTGCTGAGGTCTGGTTTTTGTATACAGGATTTGTATCGTTACTTGGGCTGAGGAGATTAATGGAGAGAGGCTGGAAACCTTTAAGCGAAACATCGATTGATTTTGGTCAGCTTTATTTATTCTTAGGAGGATTTTGGTTTTTTGCCTATGTTGCAGAGTGGAACATAATGGGCTTTTCCGGTCTGATTGTTTTATTAACAGCCATTCATTTTCACTATTCAGCCTATTTTCTTCCGATTTTTGTTGGACTCCTTACTAGGAAAATAATAGATTGGCCGATGACCATCATCATAATGGTGTCCCCAATAACGGTAGCAATTGGAATTACCTATTCGACAACCATTGAGTTAGTGGCAGTCATCCTCTACTTTTTATCGTTATTTCGTTATGGCTATCGAATCTGGAATACTTCTTTTGAAAATGCACTAGCGAAACGATTTTTAATTATTTCAGCTTCATTTTTGTTTTTAACGATCACCTTCTCGCTGCTTTATGCGTTAGGAACATTCCGTGGGAAAATTATACTCTCAATTGAAGAGATGATTTGGATACATGGATCGGTAAATGCAGTAGCTGTCATTTTGTTAGGGCTAATCGGCTGGAGACTGGAGACACCTAAGGTGATTGGGAATGATTACGGTAAACCAATGAGCAAAGTGATAGGTTCTTTTGCCATAGGTGGAGATTTTCTAAAAAAGAGTGGGCTAATGGAAGAATCAGAGTACATTGGTTTAGTGGATAAAATGTCGGATTTTTCTTCGGATGATTTTGATGCAAATCAATTATCCCCGACAATTATGGATTTTTATGAAAATACAGTGGATTATGACTTAAAAGCAAAGATCAGTTGGAGTAAATGGTTTTTACCATTTGCATACCTTTATCAGAGGATAAGCTTGAGGCTGCAACAGATTCACCTAGGGGTGAATAGAGAATGGCAGAAAATGTCCGGGCAAATCGTAGGGATTGATTCCTCGAAAGATGGGCGGAGGAAAGTACGGGCTTGGGTTCGTCAAAATGAAAAGGGTGAAACCATCTTTGTTGCTCTTTATTCCTTACATTCTTATCTGGGGAAGGGCTATATGAATATCGCGTTACCTTTGCCTTTAGGGAATATGACCGGAATATTAAAGCCATTGAATCACGAGGATAAACTCATTTTAACAAGCCACCACTCTAGTAAAGGTAGTCCCGGGGATGAGGGGATATACTTTCGTACACGGTTTCTGACGAGCCGCTTACCACTAGCAGAAACCTTTGTCCTTAAAGAAATATCAACAGGAAACCTACAAGCACACCACCAAATGTGGCTCTTCAGAATCAAATTCCTACAAATCCAATACCAAATACAAAAAACCGCCCTTTAACACTTTAAAGTGCCGGGGGTCAGACCCCCGGTGCTTTAAAGCGGTAAAATAAATGACTCTAGATTATGAAACTTTTAAGATATTAACGTGCTCGTCAACCAAGGCTTTAAACATCTCACCTGTTCACTCGAACCCAAGCTAGCCTCTACTGACACTATAAGATTATTATTTTTTTTCAAAGGGGAGCTTCTAATGAATCCAGTCCTTTTAAGGCCGAAGAAGCGTTCAAAGCTTCGAATAATGCTGGGAAAAGTTTTTTATAGATGGAAAAGATATGTTCAATGGTTTACTGATGGAAAAAAATATGCTAATCACAGGGAGCTTAATACTTTATATCCATATGAGGGAATGAAACACCAAACTCTATTAATGAGAAAACTTAAAAACGTGGATATGTGGTATCAAACGAATAAAGTAATTAACCTAAAACTGGCAATTGAAAAGTTAAACGGAATAGTTATTCGCCCCGGAGAAACGTTCTCTTATTGGAGATTAATAGGTCATCCTACGAAGAGAAAAGGGTATGTAGACGGGATGGTATTGCATTACGGTAGTTTTCATAAGGGAGTAGGTGGAGGGGTGTGTCAGCTTTCGAACTTAATTTATTGGATTACCCTCCATACACCTCTAACAGTGACGGAAAGACATCGACATAGCTATGATGTCTTTCCAGATTCAAATCGAACTCAACCATTCGGCAGTGGAGCGACGTGTGCCTATAACTACCTTGACCTGCAAATAAAAAATGATACAGAAATAGAATTTCAGCTACACCTTTATTTAACCGATACCCATCTAGTGGGGGAATGGCGTACAACAGAGCCTCTTTTATATACGTATCAAATATATGAAAAGGGTCACAAAATCACTCCAGCCTATTGGGGAGGCTATCTCAGGCAGAATATGATAGCTCGTAAAAAATTCAATCGCCAAGGAAATCTAGTGGATGATGAAAATATCACCGAAAATCACGCCATCATGATGTACGAACCATTATTAGAAATGAACAAAGAAGAAGCACTTCTTTAACGAATTAACGCGCCGGGGGTCTGA
>DASQIV010000255.1:0-3252 GCA_035631415.1 Pseudoneobacillus sp.
CAAGGATAAGAATGCTCAATGAAATTTCCCATACAGGAATACTAAGCATCCCCACTCGTAAAAACATAATCATCGGTGCGAAAAATGGAATATAAGAAGTTATTCGAACAAAGGAGGCTTCTGGGTTTCCTAGACCAAACATGGCTAGCATAAAACCAGCAACAACTAAAAGAGTCATTGGTGTAATCATCTGTTGCACATCTTCAATTCGACTGACAAGGGATCCAAGAAATGCTGCTAAAGTTGCATAAAGGAAATATCCTAATACGAAAAAGACTACAGCATAAATAATGGTCGATATCGGTAAATTGTTAAATCCAAAAAACTCAAAAAAACCACCATCTAATGTACTTAAATTTCGTTTGATGGAAATGTATCCTACAGAAAGTTGAATGGCTAACTGTGTTAAACTAAGTAATCCAATTCCAAGTATTTTTGCAAACATCTGCTTAACCGGTGAAACACTAGAAATTAATATTTCCATCACCCTAGAGGATTTTTCTGTTGCCACCTCCATGGCAATCATATTGGCATACATGATAACGGAAAAATAAATGATAAATAAAAGAACATACACTAATCCTCTTGCTTGATTTAGTTCTTCTTCCGTTTTTGCATCTTTTTCAAGTGCGATTTTTTCAAAATGTACAGGTTCATTTAGTTTAACTAATTGTTCCATTGTTAAGTTAATTTTGGAAGCAGTTATGACAGTTTTCAGTTGCTGAAGAGCTCTTTCTAGTTCACCCGATATCTCTGTTTCTGCTATACTTTTTGATTTATATGTTGCTTCAGGTAACTCTTCCTTATTGAAAGAAAGAGTCAATAGACCATTATATTTCCCTTCCTCTATTTGCTTTTCTGCTTCATCTGAAGACCCGGTATAACTCTCCACCACGAGTTCTTTATCAATAGTTTTTATTTGTTCTATAAGGGAAGATTGTAATTTCCCTGTTTCATCAATTATGATGATTTTTTTAGCATCTTCTTTATCAAAGATATCGATGATACGGTTCATATTCGTTAATCCTAATAGAATAGCAACAGAAATAACCGTGGTAATGATAAAGGACTTTGTTTTTATTTTTGAAACATATGTATGAAAAAGAATGATCCAAAATTTACTCATAGGAAGCACCTACTTTTTCTATAAAAATATCGTTAAGAGACGGTTCTTCAAGTGCAAACTTGCGAATAAAACCTTTACCAACCAATTCTTGTAGAATAGACTCAGCAACTTCCTCTTTGTCTATTTGGATATTGGCACCTTCAGAAGTTGGTTTATATTTTGTAATACCACGTTGCTCTTTAATGAAATCAAGCGAAAAATCTGCATGGATTATGAGATTCTTTTTGCCAAAAGTACGTTTAATGTCCTTTAGTTTCCCATGAACGACAGGCTTTCCTTTATGCATAATACATAAAAATTCACATAATTCTTCTACATGCTCCATCCGATGACTAGAAAAGACGATCGTCGTTCCATTCTTTTTCAAATCAACAACTGCTTCCTTTAACAATTCAACATTCAATGGATCCAAACCACTAAATGGTTCATCCAATATCAATAGCTTTGGCTTATGTAATACTGCAGAGATAAACTGGATTTTCTGTTGGTTACCCTTTGACAGTTCCTCGACCTTCTTATTCATATATTCAGGTACTTTAAAACGGTCGAGCCAATAGGCTAGTTCCTTTAAGGCTTCCTTCTTGTTCATCCCTCTTAAACGAGCTAAGTATACAACTTGATCGCTCACCTTTAGCTTTGGATACAAGCCTCTTTCTTCAGGTAAATAACCAATTAAATGACTAGTAGAATAATTGATTGGCCTTTCATCCCAAGTGATTTTTCCCTCATTAGCATCCAACAATCCTAAGATCATTCGAAATGTAGTCGTTTTCCCTGCACCATTTGCCCCTAAAAAGCCAAATATCTCACCTTCCGGAATGGAAAGAGTTAAATCACTTACGGCCGAGAAGCCTCCAAATCGTTTTGTAACACTATCAATTTTTAGTACCATAGGTATTTCCTCCTTTATCTATTCTTAATACGTTTATTTCGTAAGTAAGATTCAAATTATTTTGCACATTTTTTTAAATTATGCAAAAATAATAGTAACTTGACTATTTACAAAGGGAGGATAACCTATGCAAACATATAAATTAACGGCTTTTGAAGCAAATGGGGAAAAGCTTTTAGATGATGCCTTTCAAGCAGCAAATGATGTTGAAGCAAAAGTGAAAGGAGAACAGCTCCTTCAAGAAAAGAATTTATTAGAAAAGACACATCGGTGTGTCTCACCAACTGGTAAACTATTATTATTTCATGTTTAACCATTATCAATTTACTGTACAAACAGGGATGACAATCATTTTGTCATCCCTGTTTTTTATGGTTATTTACCTATAAAGTTAGGTTTTCTTTTTTCTACGAAAGCTTGGATTCCTTCAAGATGATCCTGTGTTTCTCTCATTTTCCGTTGTCCTTGCTTTTCTAATTCAAGGATTTTAAGAAGCTGGGCTCTATTACTGTCCGCCAAGATTTTTTTCGTTTTAATCATTGCTTGCACTGGTAATTGAAGCCATTCTGTTATCTTCGCTTCCACACCTTCTGTTAATTCCCCGGAAATCACTTCATCTATTAAACCCATTTCTTGTGCAGTTGCTGCTCCAAGAACCTTTCCTTCCCATATAAGCTTCTTAGCTTTCATCTCTCCAAGACGTTTTTCTAAAAAGAAATGCGCCCCACCATCAGGAATTAATCCAATTCCGATAAAATTCATCGCCAATTTACTATCTGCATGAGCTAGAATAAAATCGGTTGCTAATGCTACACTCAAGCCAAGACCTGCTGCAGCTCCAGAAATAGCACTAATGGTTAACTTGGGCATGCTATAGAGCGTAACGATTAATTCACTAATGGAATCCATGATAGAGAAGAAATCGCTTTCAGAATTAAGTGTCAACATGGATTTAATGTCTCCACCGGAAGAGAAAGCTCTACCTTTCCCAGTTAAGACAACAACATCAATTTCATCTGAGTCACTTATTTCTTTCAGCTTTATAACTAAACTTTTTATCATTTCTTTATTAAGCGCATTTAATGCTTCTGGCCGATTCATTTCCACTGTTGCCACACGACCATTTACCTTCAATAGTACCGTATCTGTGGTTGAACTAGTGTTCACGATAAACCACTCCTTTATTTTTTCATTAACTATCTTCATTATAAATTGAATTGAATAGCACCGTAAC